>JAKART010000015.1 GCA_021819255.1 Acidobacteriota bacterium | reverse complement strand
TGCGCCAAAGCTGTCGTGCTCGCTCTCGCTGCGCAGCATAAAACCGTTCAGTCCGCCCGGCTGACGGATGGTGCTAAAGCGGTTCTCACGTCCGGTCAACAACTTATGCACGTAGCTCTGATGGCTCACATCGAACACAAAGCTGTCGCGCGGCGTCTCAAAGACGTAATGCATGGCCAGGGTCAACTCCACCACGCCCAGGTTCGGCCCAATGTGCCCACCCGTCCTGGCCACACTCACGATCAGGCGTTCCCGGATCTCCTCGGCCAACTCTTCAAGCTGGGTGATGTTGAGCTTCTTGATGTCGGCCGGGGATTGAATCCGGCTAAGAAAATCACTCATGCTGGGGACCTGTGCTTCCGAAACAACTGCGGTAGAACTCTTCTGTGTTGAGACGGATAACCGATCTTCTCAGTGTACCAACCCAGGCACAAACCAGGCAGGAGAAGCAGATCCACCGCTCCCCACTTTCTCGTCTTCGTTTCCCCTCGCGCACCCTGCGGCGGCGCGGATTCCCCTCCTCACTTCGGCCAATCTTCAATCATCATTCACCATCGAGACTTGCACTTCCGGCCGTCAGCGTACTATAAACGCCATGATGCGTAACCCGCTCTTTGCCTCCATCCTCCTCGCCGTTGCCTCGGTCTGCGGCTACTCGAACGCTCAAACTGTCCTGCCGCTCTGGCCGAACGGGGTTCCCCAATCGCCCCAGACCCTCCTCCCAGCGAACCGGGTCGCCCATCTGCCTCCAGGCTTGATCAGCAACGTGACCGTGCCCACGCTTAGCGTTTACTTCCCCAGCGGCCGCGGCAATGGCGCGGCGGCGCTTGTGTTCCCCGGCGGAGGCTACCAGATTCTGGCTTGGGACAAGGAGGGCCTGGCTCCGTGCCACTGGCTTAACTCCCTCGGCATCACCTGCATCCTGGTCAAATACCGGGTCCCGCAGCCCCGGGGCGAGGCCGGTCACTATCCCGCCGATCCCATGGATCTGCAGGACGCGCAGCAAGCCATGCGCATCACTCGGGCCCACGCTGCCCAGTGGGGGCTCAACCCGGCGCACATCGGCGTCATGGGCTTCTCCGCGGGAGCCAACCTGGCCGTCCTCCTCTGCACCCACCCCGAGTACGGTCCGGCTGACTCTGTCCCAGCGGCCTCTCAAGACCAGACAAAGATCAGCGCCCGCGCCAACTTCGCGATCATCGCCTACCCCGCTTACCTCGCCATGCCGCCTGACCATACCGAGATCTTCCCCGCCTATCAGCCAAATCAATACACACCGGCGACCTTCCTGATCCAGGCGGAGAATGACCACGGTTACGGATTCAACGCCCTGGCCTACTACCGCGCCCTCATGCACGCACACGTTCCCGCAGAGCTCCACTACTACGCCACCGGCGGTCACGGCTTCGGCATGAACCCACCCGGAACACCGGAAGAACATTGGTCCAAACTGGCCGCCGATTGGCTGCGCGCCATCAACGTCCTTCCTTCCCCGGGAGGCCGCGCCTACGGCCCCCGTGAAGTTCCCGACCCTTGCATGATGCCGGAGCCTCTCAATCCCAACGGCCGTCAGGTCAACCCGGCGATGCCCGGCACCAACCCTCCCAACACCACCAATCCGGCCAACTCTCCCACCATCGAGAACCAGACCCCCAGCCCCTATCCAAACTGCTGGCATTCGCAGCCATAGAGGAGATCATCCCGGCCGCCTTCCGGACGTACAATCTTGCTCATGAATTCACTTGCCGCAGCTCTTCTGCTCGGCGCCATCGGCGCTCCGCCTGCTCTGTGCGCTCAATCCATCTCTCCCGGCATTCCCCCGCCCCGGGCGGCGAACCCGTCCACCGCTCCATCCGTCGCAGCCTTCGCCAACTCCTCCAAGTCCGCCTTCACCTACACGCCCCTCAAGGTGCCCCATCTCTCCGCCGGAGTGCTTGAGTTGTTGAAGCTGGAAGGGGAGTTCTCCGCAGCCGTGGTGGCCGGTGGCGGCAAAGCCTTCAGCTCCTGGTTCGCCGACGACGGCATCACGCTGAACAACGGCCAACCGGCCGTCCAGGGCCGCTCGGCCATCGCCGCGGCCGCTAACTGGAACCCTGCGACCTACAAACTTAGCTGGTACGCGGAGGGAGCGCAGATGGATCCCGACAACCGGTCCGGCTTCACCTGGGGACATTACGACGCCACTGCCGTCGGCAAGGACGGCAAGTCCACCACCACCTCCGGCCGCTACATCACCTTCTGGAAGAAGGTCCATGGCGCGTGGAAGGTGGCTCTGGATGCGAGCGCCGACGAACCACCCCCAAGCAACGGCCTGCCGACCCCCTGAGCGACACGTGTTGAGACGCTGAGCCTGCAACCAGATCCTCTCCAGACTCGGCGATCACAGCTTCTTTGATATCCTAGCCCTGGACCGAGCAGCCATGGCGGTCAGGAGCCTGATCCTTCCGCCATCTGATCACGGCCTGGATGATGAGAGGACCATCTCTCGGGCCCTGTGGTGGCGCAAGATGGTCTTCAGGGCCGAGGTCGCGCAGAGGCCCAGGCATCTCCTCTGCAGGATTCTGATTCCCAGGAGTGTGCCCGGTGTCCTACGCGTCATCACCCGATTCCAAGCCCCTGTCCATCCAGCGCAAACAGATCCTTCTCCTCTCTGCGCTGGTTCTCACCGTCCTCGCCGTCAATCTCCTGCAGGTTCACTTTGTCCGCGATTTCGGCTGGGACGATGGCAGTATCACTGTAGCCTACGCGCGCACTTACGCCGAGACCGGGCGAACGGCCCTGACGCCAGTCTCTGAGCAGGTGGAGGGATTTTCATCGCCGGCTTGGTTCTGGCTTTTGGCGGCCTGTTACAAGCTAGCCCACCCTGGATTCCTTGGCATGCTGCAAGTCAGCCAGGTGCTGGCCTCGGTCTGTTCCGCTCTTTCCTGCGGTGTCTTCTATCTTTCTACTCTACAGGCGGATCGGCGCTCCGCTCGCCATGCTTGCCGGCCTTGCGCTTGGGCTTAGCAGCATGTTTCTCTACGAGGACGCCAATGGCATGGAGATGAGCCTGCTCAGTCTGCTCGTTGCCCTCTGCATCGTAGCCTTGCAGCGCCGGAACTCCTCCCTTCTGATCCTGACGACCCTTCTCGCAACCACAGCACGCTTCGAGGCGGCTTTTTATCTTTGGTGCGCGGGATTCGCCATCTTTCTCTCTGCGAATCCCCGCTCCAAGCGAATCGGAGTTCAGATTGCAACCTCCACTGGCCTGGCTTGGAGTTGAGCTATGGCGGCTCGTCGCCTTTCATACCTTTATGCCCAATACGGTCTTCGCCAAGCGCTGGGCTCCCTACACCCGCCATGGCATGACGGCCGTCTGGAGCCATCTGGCCGGCCTGCTTGGCCTCTACGATTGCCTCGCCGTGCTGATCGCAGGCGTTCTGTGGCTCTACTTTACGCAAGATGTCGCGAACTTCCGGCCGGATGACAGCGAGACGGGCGAGCCGCCCTCCTTGCTTTCCAATGACTCCCTGCGCTTTTGCGTCGGCTATACCGTTGGCGTAACCTTCTTCAATTTCATCATTGGCACCAACTCCGGATACCGCGGCCGCATGTACTTTTCCTGCTTCATTCCGGCCATTCTTCTCGTCTTTTATCTGTTCCTGTCCTACCGGCGGAGATTGCCGGCGGCGTGGACCGCCATCGTCCTCATCCTATGGTGGGCTTCAACATTTACCATCCACTATCGCTATCTCGACTTTCACGAGGCCTGGTCCCTCGCCCTTCGTTCGGACGGTGTGGGAACCACCGCTCCTCCATCCGGTTTCGCAGAGAGGTTGCTGCTCCATTATCGCGTTCCCTACGGACCCAACATGTACGGAATCACCCCTCATCAGTTCGCGCTGACGGGACGAGCCGTGGATGATATTCGCAAACAACTGGATATGCCAACGATCTCTTTCATGGTTCCCGATGTCGGCGGAGCCTCTCTGTGCTGCGAGGACATTCGTATCGTGGATGCCGGGTTGCTGACCAATACCGCTTTGGCCCACGACGGATATGCGGCCTTGACGCGCGTCCTGACTGCGGAAAATCCAGACGTGATTGAAACCCATATCCCCTGGTCCCGCGCTGGAGACATCTACCGGATTCCGCGGTTTGTCGATCGTTACAGCCCAGCGATCTATCACGATAACTTCTTCTGGATACGCAATGACATCCTGCATCGGCTGGAGGGCATCCAGCCGTATACTGAGATCAGTCTTGCCCATGCTCTGTCCCTCAAGGTTCGTTACCTCAACGAGGCTTCCGAAACCTCGAACTACGACTATGAGCACCTCCAGTCCCTCGGGAGAACCGTCACCTTCTTTGAATAACGGTCTGCGTTGCGCCTTGCCCGATCGAACGATTTCCATCCGGAGCCGTCAACTCCAGAAAAGCATTCGGTAATCCGGAACTACCAACAAAGACTGGCATGCGCTCCCAGCGATAGATTCCATGGCTACTGTGGATGTGATCATTCCGGCGTTCAATGCGGCCCGCTATCTTCCGGCCGCCTTGGAGAGCGTGGCCTCGCAATCGTTCTCCGACTGGCGAATTGTGCTGGTGGACGACGGAAGCACCGACAACACCTCCGAGATTGTCGCCCCCTTCATGGATCGGCTTGGGGCAAAGCTTCGCTACATCCGTCAAGACAACCGAGGGCTCCCGGCGGCAAGAAACGCCGCCATCCGAGCCTCAGACTCGGAATTTTTGGCCCTCCTGGACGCGGACGACATATGGCTTCCGTGCAGACTTTCCGAGTCAGTGCGTGTCCTCCGGGAACGGCCCGATGCCGGCCTCGCCTATGGCCTGGTCACCCACATCGATGACGATGGCATTCCACAAAGCACATTTCCAGGCAATCGCCATCCTGCTGAGGGGCGGATTGCGACGCAGATTTATATGAGGAAAGTAGATCTTCCCTGCCCCACCATCACCTTCCGCCGGCGATGCATGGAAGAGATCGGCGCCTTTGATGAGAGCATGCGCGCTACCGAGGATCGCGATCTGTGGCTGCGGATCGCTCTACGCCATGAGGTGGCATTTATCCCCAAGGTGATTGCGTACTATCGCTGGTCTGCGGGCTCCATGTCCAGAGATACGCAGCGGATGGTGGATGCGCAAAAGCGATTTGTCCGCAAACACTATGGCGCCGCAGGATGTGGCCTGATTCCTCGTCAGGTGGCTTACGCTCGCATCTATAAGCAGCGTGCCGATGCCCTCCAGGCGCAGGGAAAGACCGGAGCCGCTCTCTTGAGCGCCGCGCAAGCTGTAGCGACCTACCCCCTGGACCTCGATAACCTCCGCGCAGCCGCCTCTCTGCTGGCAAGCTGGATTCGCAGCGGCAAAAACCATTCTTGACCCGGCAGGCAAGCCCTGCGCTCCGCGTGAGTCACGCACAGGGTCGTGCCTGCGTCGATCCAAACCGTGAGCGGCTTGGTGGCAGGTGTTGCTCGCGGCGCTGGAGGCTCGCGATTCAAGCGAGGCTCGACAGAAGAACCATCGCCGGCTCATAACGGGGCCAGACATCGCCAGGATTCTCTCGGCACGCGGGTGAGGCCGAGTTCCGTGGCGAGGAGGCCAGGACGAGTTCCATGGATGAGCCCCACCGATAAGCCTCACCGATAAGCCTCACCGATAAGCCCACCGTGACCCGCCAGGGCTCTTCTGGTGCACCAAGGACCACCACCACCGGCGGCGGCCGGCGCACGATGCGCTCCGGGCAGGAAGGCGTATATTTTCAGAGGGATTGGAATCACAAGGGACGGATCCTCCAAGCCCTGTGAACAGCGATCACCATGCACAACGCACCCATGCCGATCACTTGGCTCTCCGGCCAGAGCCTGGAACCTGCGCAGGCCGCCAAAGCCTCCCTCCGCAAGATTCGCGTCGTGACCGCGGCCGCCGTCTTCGACGGCCACGATGCCGCCATCAACATCATGCGCCGCATCCTGGTGGCGCAGGGTGCTGAGGTGATTCACCTGGGGCACAACCGCTCCGTCGATGAGGTGGTGACCGCCGCTCTGGAAGAGGATGCACAGGCCATCGCCGTCTCCAGCTACCAGGGCGGACACCTCGAATACTTCCAGTACATGATGGACCTGCTCCGGGAGCGCAACGGAGCCTCCATCCGCGTCTTTGGTGGCGGGGGAGGCGTCATTCTCCCCGCCGAGATCGAGCAACTGCAGTCCTACGGCGTGACGCGCATCTTCAGCCCCGAAGACGGCCAGAAGATGGGCTTGGTGGGTATGATCCAGACCATGCTCGATCTCTGCGCCGATGATTCTGCCGCGGACGCCAGCGAGGATTGGTCCGGGTTGATGGAGTTTGAGACCGCCAGGGAGATGCTCAGCCGGCATCGTACTCTGGCCAAGTGCATCACCGCCCTGGAAGAAGGCCGGATCGGCCCTGCGGCAAGAACCGCGCTCGCTCAGGCTGCCCAACAGGCGACTGTGCCTGTCCTTGGCATCACCGGAACCGGCGGCTCAGGCAAGTCGTCGCTCACCGACGAGCTGGTCCGGCGCCTCCGATTTGACCAGAGCGATGCCTTGCAGATCGCCGTCCTCGCGATGGATCCCACGCGCCGCAAGACAGGAGGCGCGCTCCTCGGCGATCGCATCCGCATGAATGCCATCGCCCCGTGGCAAGGCCGGCGCAGAGTCTTCATGCGATCGCTGGCCTCTCGCGCTACTGGTCCAGGATCACCCTCCACCTCCGGGCTCGTCTCCGATCTGCCCGATATCATCGCCGCCTGTAAGGTGGCCGGCTTTGACTTGATCCTGGTGGAGACCGCAGGCATCGGACAAGGTGATGCGGATATCGTGCCCCTGGTCGATCTGAGTCTCTACGTCATGACGCCGGAGTTTGGAGCGCTCTCTCAGTTGGAGAAGATCGGCATGTTGGACTTCGCCGACTTTGTTGCCATCAACAAGTTCGATCGCCGGGGCGCACAGGACGCTCTGCGGGCCGTGGCCAAACAGGTGCAACGCAACCGGGAACGTTGGAATCTGGCGCCGGAAGATATGCCCGTCTATGGCACCCAGGCCGCACGCTTCAACGACGACGGCGTCACGGCGCTCTATCACGGATTGCTGCCCAGGCTCGCGGCACTCGGCCTGAAGCTGCGGCCGGGAAGGCTCGTGCCCGTTGCGGGAAAGGTCTCCACCAAAAGAGACTCCCTGCTTCCGGCTGGACGAGAACGTTACCTGGCTGAGATCGCCGCCGCCGTTCGCGGCTACCATGCCTTCACCCACGAGCAGGTGCGGCTGGCGCGGGAGCGCCAGCAGTTGCAGGAATCCAGGCGCATGCTGGCCTCCTACCAGGGAGGCGACCACAACCCAGATTCCGCCGCTGCCCAGCATGCCTTGGACCGCCTGATTGGCGAACACGACGCCAAGCTTGCTCCTGAAGCGCGAAGGCTGCTTGCAGAATGGCCGCCACAGCAGACTCCTTCAAAAGAAGATTCGGAATCTCTCCAGCCGTTGACCACGCTTTCCGGAACCCGCATTCCTCGGGTCGCGCTGCCGCACTTTGAAGACCATGGCGAGATCCTTCGCTGGAGGATGCTGGAAAACCTGCCCGGATCGTTTCCGTTCACAGCCGGCGTCTTCCCGTTCAAACGTTCCGACGAGGATCCCACCCGCATGTTCGCCGGAGAAGGCGATCCCTTCCGCACCAACCGCCGCTTCAAACTCTTGTCCGAGGGGATGACGGCCAAACGTCTCTCCACCGCCTTCGACTCCGTCACCCTTTATGGCGCTGACCCTGAACTGCGTCCGGACATCTACGGCAAAATCGGCAACGCCGGCGTTTCCGTGGCCACGCTGGATGACATGAAGGCCCTCTACGATGGCTTTGACCTCTGCGACCCCACCACATCCGTCTCCATGACCATCAACGGGCCGGCGCCGGCGATTCTCGCCATGTTTTTGAATACGGCTATCGATCAGCAGATGGAAGCACGACGCGAACAGGTGGGGCGTGCGCTCACCCCTGCCGAGATGGAAGAGATTCGCGGAAGTGTCCTGCAACGTCTGCGCGGCACCGTGCAGGCTGACATCCTCAAGGAAGATCAGGGTCAGAACACGTGTATCTTCTCCACGGAGCTCGCCGTGAAGATGATGGGCGACGTCCAGGAGTACTTTATCCAGCACCGGGTGCGCAACTTCTACTCGGTATCCATCTCCGGCTATCACATTGCGGAAGCCGGGGCCAATCCCATCACTCAGTTGGCCCTCACTCTGGCCAACGGCTTTACCTATGTCGAAGCGTATCTGGCCCGGGGCATGCAGATTGATGGCTTTGCGCCCAACTTCTCCTTTTTCTTTTCCAGCGGCATGGATCCGGAGTACACCGTGCTGGGCCGGGTGGCGCGGCGCATCTGGGCGGTGGCCCTGCGGCAGCGGTACGGCGCCGGAGAGCGCGCCCAGAAGCTGAAGTACCACGTGCAGACCTCCGGCCGCTCCCTGCACGCCCAGGAGATCAGCTTCAACGACATTCGCACCACCCTGGAGGCGCTGATCGCCGTCTACGACAACTGCAACTCGCTGCACACCAACGCCTACGACGAGGCGATCACCACGCCCACCGATGAATCGGTCCGCCACGCGCTGGCCATTCAACTCATCATCCATCGCGAATGGGGTCTGGCAAAAAACGAAAATCCCAACCAGGGCAGTTTCATCCTGGAAGAACTGACCAACCTGGTGGAGGCAGCGGTCTTGGATGAGTTCGATCGCCTCTCCGAGCGCGGCGGGGTTCTGGGCGCCATGGAAACCGGATACCAGCGGAGCAGGATCCAGGATGAGTCGATGCTCTACGAGCAGAACAAGCATGACGGCACGCTGCCCGTCATCGGCGTCAACACCTTTCTGGGCAAGACATCCCAAACCCCGCCTGGCACGAATCCGGCGCGCTCCACCCAGCATGAAAAGCAATCGCAGTTAAAACGATTGGCCGAATTTCAAGCCCGCCACGCCGCTCAATCGCCGGCCATGCTCACCCGGCTGCAACAGGCCGTGATCGATGGAAAGAACACCTTCTCCATCCTGATGGACGCGGTGCGAGTCTGCTCGCTGGGGCAGATCACCGATGCGCTTTATGCCGTGGGCGGTCAATACCGGCGCAACATGTGATCATCATGCTTGCGCCGGATGCGCCGCTCCCAGATCCTTGACTCCCTCCAGGACGTCACCAGTTCCAGCCCTGATTCTTATTGATGTTCTGCAGGGCCGTGAGGACTTGCGTGGGCGACCCAATCAGAACATAAATATCCATATGCAGGCTCTCATCGATATTTGCGCCGGCATGATTCGGCGCCAATAGACCGGTTACGCGCAGCAGCGGAATCAACTGTGTGAATTGATTGACATAGGTAATTCCGTTCGTCACGATATTCGGATGGTTCGCATTGATGTTTGTATTCCATCCGATATAAGAATGGTATCTCCGATCCAGACTGATACTCGCACCGCTATTCACGTTCGTTTCAGTCACCTGCTGCACATTCACCGGATCAGTCTGCGGGAAGTACATGGCAACAATCGGAGCATTGGAATCGCTCGGATCCTCCAGCGCCAGAACCGACTTACAGGGAGAGGTAGCCGGCACGGGGTAAATCATCGAGTAAGTCGTGGCGCTCGCTTGCAGATTGACAGACTGAGGAGCCGTCCAGCCGGTGCAGCTTGCATTCAGCGCTATAGAATCAGTATAGTTTGCATCCAATCGAACTCTCAGGCCGGTATCTACCTGCGCAATGACAAGATCTGTATTTGTGGGAGTCACAGACTTCAGCGAGCTCGAATTGGTGACGTCACTATAGGCGTTCACGTCGTAGGTACTGCCTTCATAGGTCGTATTGAGCACACTCGTCGATGACCCATTGGCGGTATACGTGGCGGAGGGACCAAACTTATAGATCGGGCTGTAATCAGAGCTTGTCTGGGGAGATTCCCAGATAAGCGCACCTGGGTTGCCTGGCGCTCCAGGATCTTCAGCGTAGGTCATCGTCCAGTTGTATTCAAAGATGGAGGCGGCGTTATTGCCAAGTTCTCCTGCATCCTGGTAGTAACCTTGCATTTGAAATTCGCTCGATAACTGCTGCGTGGGAGAGATATTCGCTGCCAGCTCCTGAGTCCAGATTCCATCCGTGTTCAAGTCGCTCGTACAGTTCGCTAGAGCATTGTTATCTGTTGGATAGTAATAACTCAGTGGGAAAAAGCAGAAGCCTGGATTCAGGAAAAGGGCCATATTATAGGGCACAATATTAATTCTCCCACCGGCGCCCTCAGACGAATTGGTAAGCGACAGTGTTACAGGCGTTCCATCTCCGTCGTTAATACCGGCTTCCGTTGGATTATAAAGTCCATTGTGCAAAGAATCGCGGATATCTGCCTGGAAGCCACGCCCATAGGCCACAGCGATAGTATTCCCAAAACTGCCGTATCCCGTATTCAAATAATTCACGTAGCCGCCACCGTTGCAGTCCACACCCAATGTGGCTCCATTGCTGGTAACAGTCGCCTGATCGGCCGTAAAGTCACTGGTCTCGAATATGTTTTGCGGATTCCAGCCAGTACACTCATTGCTGCTCGACGGAGCTGTATACGCCTGAGAGACAACACTGGAGGCGCTGCCACTCGAACTGATAGCCACCGCCTTCACCGTAGCTGCACCCAGCAGGCTGAAGCATGGCGTCGTAGAGCTCGGCTCGCAACTGGCGCCATTGGTAGCCGAAGGATTGGATCCGTCCAGAGTATAGTAAATGGTTGTGCCGCTTGCAGAATCAGTAATATACACGGGGGTTGTCCCGGAGATCGTCGAGCCCGTCGGCGAGATCACAGGCGCACTCACTGCATTTCCAGCCGTCACCGACACCGTAACCACCGCGGAGGTGGAACCTCCATAGTTGCCCTGCGCGGCAAAGGTCGCCGTCAGGCTGTCGGTTCCCGCCGGCAGTGTCGCCAGAACTAGGGTCGCCATTCCGCCGGCATTGAGTGTCGCCGTACCCACTGATCCGCTTGCATCAGAGAAGGTCACCGTGCCTGTGGGCGTGCCGTCACTGCTGGTCACCGTCGCCGTCAAGGTCACGCTGGCGCCCTGGGCTACGCTGGTCGGCGATGCAGTTAGCGTTGTTGTCGTAGATGCTCCCGTTATCGTCTCGATTACCGGAGCGGAGGTTGAAGCCGCATAGTTGCCCTGAGCCGCAAACGCCGCCGTGATGCTGTCCGTCCCTGCCGGCAGTGTCTGTACAGTCACAGTCGTCGATCCAGAACCGCTCAATGTCCCCGTGCCCAGTGACGTGCTGCCGTTGTAAAAGGTCACTGAGCCGGACGACACCGGAGACGCCGGGCTACTCCCGGTATCCATTACCGTCGCCGTCAGCGCCACACTGGCCCCATACGCTGCCTTTGCCGGTGTGGCTGTTAGCGTTGTCTGGGTGGCTTGAGACGATGTCGGAGGCGATGATTTGCTGCTGTAACTTGAGCCATTGCAGGCAGTCAAACTCAGGCAAGCCAGGATGATCACGCCGGGAAGCGCTACGTCCACGCAGGACCGGAAACAAGACCTTCTCTCAAGATGCATAGATCCTTCTGTCGATAACCCATCGGCCATCATCATTGCCACATTACCTCCTGGATTAAACCATTCTTCAAAAGCTGCTTCTGACGGATCGGTGCGTCAGGGCCAAACGCAGCCAACCTGCTCTTCATCCTCTTTGCGGTCGTCTCCAGGCACAGAACCCCAACTCCTTAGAATCCAACCACAGGCCCCGAATTCGTGCTCAGGATCAGGTTGCGCCGGCTCAAGCTGCGCCTTCCGATCCGAAGCCCTACGCCTCAATCTCTTGACTTCATATCTCTCACTTTGAACTGCCAGGCGGTAGGTTTTTCACAATTGTCAGAATGGCCGGTGGTTGCTTCGCAATCAAACCTACCCCATCCTTGATGGAACTCACGAGAACAGAATAATCAATGGAATAGATCTCTCCCGGATAAGACGTCAGCCTGCCGGTTGAAACGTTTGTCTTCCCAAGCGGCCTCATCCCAGGATAGGTTGGATTCGGAAAGATCCCATATGTCTCCGGACATCCTGGTGGGGTTGTATAAAAGATCCCTAGATCATCTTTTGTATCGATGTTGGCAATCCAGCCCAGCGACTTCAGATGTCCCTGAGGCCATTTTTCTCCGTGGACCATCTTTACCGGCCACTCTTCACTCTTCAGAGGCTGGGCAGAAGGATTTGAGTGCCCGTAGGGCGACGCCAACGGAAAGAGGAACGCATCCGTTGAATCGGAGTACAGCGTCGGCACCTCGGATTCCAGAAGATAGGTCGTCTTCTCATGATTGTAAAAAGTGAAATGGAACCTCGCCACTCCCTGAGAGTCGATCCTTACGTCCTCAACATATACCCAGTTCGTGGGATTCCCTGTGTCGTAGTCCAGCGGGTCGATTGTGGCATGAAACTCACTTGGTCCGGCCGTCCACTTCTCCACCTTACTGCCCACCTGAGGTATCGCCACGCCTCTGGGGTGCATATAATAAGCCTGCCTTCCAAGCGCGCCCGCTTGAGTAGGATTGATCATCAGGCTCCTCTTTCCGTCCTTCATAAGATGCAGGAACTGATCCACCTGGAACTCACGCCCTACATCATGAACATCCACGATGTTCATGCCATTCGCAACATGTGCATTGCGGATCGCCACCACGACAGCCCCCCAGGCTATATTGAAGGTGATCGAGAGACCTCCATTCGAGATGGTCACATTTCGCTTTGCCGGTGGATGAGGGAAGATTGACTGCTGTGCATAGACCACCATCTGGTGGAGACCGCACAGGATGCCCGCCGTGAGCATACCCCTCATCCATCTCTTCAATGTTTGATCCTTCATAACGTGTACCTCATCTTCCCCGCACCCCCGGTGCGCTTTCCGTCCAGGTTCATTAGCCTTGAAACCTGGTCCTTCTCGAGTCATTCACTTCAGATGCAACCATTAAGAAACTCTTCTTTGCTCTTGATGGTTCAGCTTTCATCGTTGCTTCGCTCGCTGACGCCACGCTCCGTCACCGCTTACCGCCAAATAACCTTGATAACAAACCTCGACGAAACCGATCTCCGACGCGGTATGCCATTGCCGCTTTGTTCCTTCGCGCATCGAAGCGGCACCCGTCCTTTGTCACGCATCCGGTAACGACGCAGTTCGTTCTCATCCGCTTTGCGCTTGTCCTCTATCTTCACTCAGTCGAATGCAGCTTCAAGCGCTCCACGTGTCTCACACTTGAGATTCGAAGAGCAACATCTTTACCACCCAATATCGCGTCAATGCATCCTTGAATACGACTTGCAAAGCCGTCCTCGAAAGCGATGCAAACTTCCTAGAGTGGCATGGACTGGCCGCTTTATCTTCCATCCCACTGTTGAATCAGGATAGCTTCACCTTCACAATCCGCCTTCCCAGGAGCCTCACGGGCCCCAGCAGGCCGGAAGGGGGCAATGGCTTGAAGCCCTTTTCCCGCTGTGACCATACCGCAAACCCTTCGTGATAAATGTCCGCAGTGTGGCCGTAATGTGGAACTAATTCCGCCGGCACGCCGGGTGGTTTCTGCATCTTTGAGACAACATTGATCAGCGTGTTCGTCACATGAACATCGAGGAGATTTGTCCCCTTCTGAACGAGTGCTGTAACGTTCAGATGGTATGGCCT
>JAKART010000434.1 GCA_021819255.1 Acidobacteriota bacterium | reverse complement strand
TTGATGCATCTTCGGGCAATGGCGTAGCTTCCACCCTGGCCGGCCGAGGATTCGAGGGCGCACGCGGGGATTGGGGAGCGAGGCCCGGAGGCATATGATGAGAGGCGCATGCGATCGGCGCATGCGCCAGCAGTGAAGGAGCGCACGATGAAGGCGTTGGTGAAGAGCAGGGCAGAACAGGGGTTGTGGCTGGAAGAGATTGCCAAACCCGAGATCGGTATCAATGACGTGTTGATCCGGGTACGTTATACCGGCATCTGCGGCACGGATGTGCATATCTACCAGTGGGACGAGTGGGCGCGGAAGACGATTCCGGTTCCGATGGCCATTGGGCATGAGTTTGTGGGTGAGATCGTTGAGGTGGGCTCGAATGTGAATGATTTCTTTCCTGGTGACATCGTCAGCGGGGAGGGCCATGTCACCTGCGGCAGGTGCAGAAACTGCCTGGCGGGCAGGCGTCACCTGTGCGCGCACACCCTGGGAGTGGGGGTGAACCGCCCCGGAGCTTTTGCCGAATTCATCTCCTTGCCGATGACCAATCTATGGCGGCACAACGCCGGCATCCCACAGGAAATTGCAGCGATCTTTGATCCGTTCGGCAACGCGGTGCATACGGCGCTCTCCTTTCCATTGCTGGGGGAAGATGTGCTGATTACGGGCGCCGGACCAATTGGGATCATGGCGATTCCCGTGGTTAGGCATGCGGGCGCGCGCCACGTGGTGATTACGGACATGAATCCCTTTCGCCTGGAGTTGGCGCGCAAGATGGGCGCGACGCTGGCAGTGAACCCGCTGGAGACGCCGGTCGCAGAGGTGCAGAAGCAACTCGGAATGCAGGAGGGCTTCGATGTGGGCCTGGAGATGTCCGGCAGTTCGCTGGCGCTGCGAGAGATGATCTCCAACATGGCCCATGGAGGAAAGATCGCGATCCTAGGGATTCCTCCTACGGAGGCTCCGATGAACTGGCGGGAGGTGATCTTCAACATGCTCACGATCAAAGGAATCTATGGCCGGGAGATGTATGAGACCTGGTACAAGATGTCCGTGATGCTGGAGAGCGGAGTGGATATCTCTCCCGTAATCACGCACCGCTATGCTTATCAAGAATTCCAACAGGGTTTTGCGGCGATGATCTCCGGAGAGGCAGGCAAGGTGGTGTTGGACTGGACGAGCCTGATCTAGTTTTTTTTGAAGACCCTCCGAAGCAGCAGCGGTTCGCCAGGCGGACGAGGCTGCGTCTTGCTCTGAAGGGCCAGGCAAGAGATCAATGCCTGTCGGGGCGGAACCCCGCCTTTGCAGACCCTCAAGCGGACCCGCCAAGGAATGCGCAATCTGGGGGTTTGCCGATCCACGGTCTGCTGCGCCCGCTGGCGGCTTCGGAGTGTTTTCAACAAACTCATGGCGGCTCAGCTTCTGGTAGACTTGTAGCTGTCGATGGCGTGGTTCATCTTTGCCTCTGGGATCTCGGTCTCTCTTGGACCGGATCGACGGCATCGACAACGCAGAAGAGAGCGAAGATCGAGCAACGCTTGGTTCTCTGTGATTGAGTTCCAAGTTGTTGAAGAGCTTCCTGGGGACGTAGCTCAGTTGGTTAGAGCGCTGCCCTGTCACGGCAGAGGTCGCGGGTTCGAGCCCCGTCGTCCCCGCCATAGATTCTAAGAGAGTTAGAGGCTATGGCAACCTACAGTGACAACGAAATCCGGGTCCGATAAGGGTCCACTAGGTTCCCTGACGAAGATTTCGCGGGTCATCTGCGACCTCTCCGTGACCCATACCCGGCACCATCATTCTGACAACCTTGCTCTGTGCGGCTCGCTTGTTTGAGTTCACTGCCTGCGTGTACACGTCAAGCGTGATCCTGCTGTTGGCGTGCCTCAAGAGCTCCTGTACGGTCTTCACATCTTCTCCGTTCGCCTTCAGCAAAGTCCCGAAAGAGCGGCGGAAGGTGTGCCAGCCGATGTTTTTGTGAATGCCGATTGCGCGTGCAACCGGCTTGATGTAACGCCTCATGAGGTTGTCCGGTCAGTAAGGCTGTTGGCCCCGCATGGACGGACTGGCAAACGCCCAATCATCGGGCATAGGATACGGACTTTGGCGATGCCACCGTTTGAGATCCTCGGCCATGTACTCATCCATGGGGACGGGTTTGGCGGAGGCTTCGGTTTTGCAATCGCCGACGACCTGATGCCAGATCGAGCGGGTGACACGGAGTTCAAGATTCCCAAAATCGACATCGCACCAGCGCAGTGCCAACAACTCGCTGACTCGAAGGCCAGTTGCCGCGTCGAGCAGGACCAAGGTGCGTTCCCGGACGGACAACTTGCTGAGGAGAAGTTGCAACTCCGCGAGTTCGAAAACATCGGGTACCTTCTCCCGCTTCGCGCTTTGCCGCACGAGCTTGACGGGGTTGCGGTCAACCCACTCGTATCGCATCGCGTGATGGAAGAGAGCGCTCATGAGATTCCGAATCTTCGCCTTTGTTCCGCTTGCCCGCTTGATGCTCCCCAGCCACTCCTCAACTGCGACCGGCTTGACCTGGTCTAACCGATGTTCTCCCGATCGGGGTAGAATCCAAGCCTTCAGATAGCACTCATAAGCGGCTCGCGTCGAGAACGCCCTGCGGCCCTGATCTTCACCTGCCGGCTCCTTCAGCCGATAGTGAGCGATTAGTTGAGCAATTGTGCTCGGCCCGCCTTCCGCCTGCGGGGTTTCTTGGTTGGCGTCAATGCGCAACGCGTGGGCTGCTTTGAGGGCAGCAGCTTCCGTGGGCAGAGCCAGGACTGACCCGACAATTGCCTTCCGGCGCTTGCTTCAGATCG
>JAKART010000433.1:2451-2821 GCA_021819255.1 Acidobacteriota bacterium | reverse complement strand
GATCTCAGCGCCTTGGCCTCATACAAACTGTATCTCTCCGCAAACGCCTTGCCGTAGAGGTCATGCAGGTCCGGAGCTTCATCGGGCGAGAACAACGTCCAGGAGCCGTCCTGTTCCACGCGTTCCAGAAACAGGTCCGGGATCCAGTTGGCCGTGTTCATGTCATGCGTGCGCCGCCGGTCGTCGCCGGTGTTCTTGCGCAGATCCAGAAACTCCTCGATGTCGATGTGCCAGGTCTCCAGGTAGCCGCAGACGGCGCCTTTGCGCTTGCCTCCCTGGTTCACGGCGATGGCTGTATCGTTGGCCACCTTCAGGAAAGGCACCACACCCTGTGACTGCCCATTGGTTCCGCGAATATGCGAGATCGGAA
>JAKART010000433.1:0-2441 GCA_021819255.1 Acidobacteriota bacterium | reverse complement strand
ATCTGCCACGTACCCGGCTCCAGTCATTGCCCAGCCCGCCGGAGTATTTTGCCAGCAGGGCGTTGTCCTTGATCGCCTTGAAGATGTCCTCCAAATCGTCGCTGATGGTGGTGAGAAAGCAGGAGGAGAGCTGCGGACGAAGGGTTCCGGCATTGAACAGCGTGGGCGTGGAGCACATGAAATCGAAGGAGGAGAGAACCTCGTAGAACTCCAGCGCCCGCTGATCGCGGTCGATCTCCCGTATCGCCAGGCCCATGGCCACACGCATGAAGAACGCCTGCGGCAACTCGTAACGCACGCCCTGATGATGCAGGAAGTAGCGGTCATAGAGGGTCTGCAGTCCCAGCAGTTGAAAGTTGCGATCCCGGTCCGCATCCAACGCCCGGCTGATGCGATCCAGATCGAAGCTCCCCATCTCCTCGTCCAGCATCTCCAGCTCAATGCCGCGCCGGATGAACTCGGGAAAGTACTCGGCATAGTCCAGCGGCCGCTGTGCAGACTTCATGCCTGCGGTCTGCGGGAATAGAAAGTTCATCACTTCGTCGCGCAACAGATTCAGAAGCAGGCGAGCGCTGACGTAGGCATAGTTCGGCTCCTGCTCCACCAGGGTTCGCGCCGCCATGGTCTGCGCCAGGCCCAACTCGCGCATCTGGATGCCGTCGTAAAGGCTTCGACGCACCTCAGCCATCACACTCTCGGCGGAGACGCCCTCCAGCCCCAGACAGGCGTCGGCGATCTCTCTCCGCAGCCGCGTCTCATCGATTGGCTCCAGCCGTCCATCCGAAGTACGCATCCTCCAATGCGGAGCCTGCGCCTCTACCGCCGGCTCATCGCGTTTGCGCCGCTCCTGCGCGCGTTCTTCGCGATACAGCACATAGGCGCGAGCCACCTTGTGCTCACCGCTGCGCATCAGCGCCAGCTCTACCTGGTCCTGAATGTCTTCCAGATGAATCGGACGTCCCGGCTCGGCCCGCCGGCTCAGCGCTTGCACCACCTGCGACGTCAAAGCCTCCACGGCAGCTCGGATCCTGCGCGAAGCTCCTGCCTCCGCTCCTTCCACCGCAACAAACGCCTTGGTGATCGCGAGTGTGATCTTGGTGGCGTCAAAGGGAGAAAACGCGCCGTTGCGGTTGATCACCTGAATCTCCGTCGCCGCCGAGGCGCGCGAACCCTGGCGGTCGGAAAGCTCAAGCGGTACAGGCAGATTCCGGGTTGCAAACTCATGCGGCAGCGTGGCCATAGACGATCTCCTTATGGCCTCACGGAGCGATGCGAAGAAACAGCGGATGGACTCCGACTTGAAGGAGACGGTCCCTGCCACCTCGCCTCCCCTCGGAGGCGTCAGCGAATGTTCCTTGGCAGGTCTTCGGACTCACAGGCTCAGCCTACTCGCCGGACTTCCCAGGCCAACAGCCCAGTGTCGTTTCGGCTTTCGTACCTGCTCACCGCTGCGGGGCAGTTCCGGTCTCTCACCGGATTCCCTTTTCATCCTCTTTGCAGAGGAACCGAGGAATTTGACCACTATATCTTGAGCAGTTACGGATTGCAATTCTATCCATTGCGTCCTCTGTGCAGATTCGGTCCCAAAAACGGAATCCCTCTTCGAGGCCCCCTTCGGCCCTCGGGCGGTTGGCCGGAGGACTTCGCGGCCTGGAGGCCAGGGGCCAGCGTTTACCGTCTGGCGCGGCGACGCCAGCAACCGGGTGTACGAACTTCTGATGAGGGGTTACCGATCGGTCAAACCGCCGCGTCGTGGACGCATCATGATGGACGCATCATGATGGACGCATCACCGGGGAGGCATCATCGGGGAGGCATCATCGGGGAGGCTACGGGCAAAGATAGCTCGAAGAGGCCATCCACTCCCCTTCTCCAGCACAAGTTCGATGCCAAACGCTGTCTTCCCCCACTGCAAACAACCGGTTTCGAGGTCGACCCCCTGAGTGCTTCACGGCGTCCACGCTTCCGGGGGCCGGGTTTGCGGTGCTTTTCCGGGCGCAGGTGAGGCCGGCCATCGGGACGGAAGAGGACGTGTTGGAGAACTTTGTTTGAAGGTGTTCCGGGCCGTCGCGGCGCCCGTCAACTTCACCCACGCGGCAGAAGGCGGGCACAGCACAAGAGAAGCACAGGTTCGTGAGCGGCCCGCTCGATGGACTCCGCTGAAAACCTGAGTTCATTTCTTTAGGCTTATTGAAAGTTATGGCGGAGAGTGGGGGATTCGAACCCCCGATAGAACTTTTGATCCTATAACGGTTTAGCAAACCGCCGCCTTCAGCCACTCGGCCAACTCTCCTGCGGGGTTGCTCTTGATTATAGCCCGTAACCAAACCTAGCGGTGAGCAGATCGGCGCGGAAATGGAGCCGCGAGGGGGAAGGCGCGGAGATCCCGAAGCGACAAAGGTCAGGCAAAGCACTGATCGGATGGATCCGAGCGCCAAGAG
>JAKART010000432.1 GCA_021819255.1 Acidobacteriota bacterium | reverse complement strand
CCGATCTCATTCTGGAGGATCAAGGGCGCGGCGAAGATGGGCAGGGAGCCGAGGCGCGGCGGATCTTCGCTGACGCCAACAAGCTGCTGGACCGCATTGTCGCCGAGAAGCTGTTGACGGCCAACGGCGTCTTCGGGCTCTTTCCTGCCAACGCCATCGGAGATGATGTTGAGGTTTACTCCGATGAGGCGCGCCGCCAGGTCCGGGAAAGATTCCACTTCCTGCGTCAGCAGGCCCATCGCGAGGGAAGTGAGCCCTGCCGCTGCCTGGCCGACTTCATCGCACCGGCTTCCACCGGCCTGGCCGACCACATGGGAGCCTTTGCCGTTACCAGCGGGATCGCGCTCAAAGATCTCTGTGACAGCTTTCGTGCCGTCCATGACGACTACAACGCCATCATGGCCGAGGCCATTGCGGATCGGCTCGCCGAGGCCTTTGCGGAGTGCCTGCACAAACGCGCTCGCGACCTGTGGGGGTATGGATGGTCCGAGAACCTGACCCCAGCCGAGCTGATCCAGGAGGGGTATCGGGGAATTCGTCCCGCGCCGGGTTATCCTGCCTGCCCGGACCACACCGAAAAGGGCAAGATCTGGGACCTGCTCCAGGTGCAGGCCAACACGGGGATGAAGCTGACCGAGTCGTATGCCATGTGGCCAGGCTCGAGCGTCAGCGGGCTTTACTTTGCCCATCCCGAGGCGCGCTACTTCAGCCTGGGCAGGATCGACCGCGACCAGGTGAGCGACTACGCTGCCCGCAAGCAGTGCAACGTGGCAGAGGTCGAGCGCTGGCTGGAGCCAAATCTCAACTATGATCGCGAGACAGGTTCGGGGGACGGCAAGATCTGACCACCGTCGCGGCGCGGTTTATGGCCTGTGCGGAAGTCCAGACGCAGGGGGGAGTAGGCCTCTCCGATCCGGTCAGGACTGTGGAGCTACAGCGGCTACATCGCCCGTAGGAGCGGCGCCGGGCTGGGCGGGAGCATACTTGCTGGCGCACTTGGCCTGCAATTGCGTTGCATGGAAGGTTCCATCCCGCCCGTACGTTCCAACAGCAAGGGTCTGGGCTCCATCCTTGAACTCGTCGGGCGGAGGCTCTGCGCCGTTGTAGTCCACGCGCAGCGTTTTGCCCTGCTCGGCCAGGATGAAGTTGGCTGCCGGTCCATTGCGCGTAATGCTGCCGGGCTGAACGTTGCCGGCAACGCGCAGGTTGACCCTGTACGCCTTGTTTCCCATCGCCTGGAGCTCCGCGACGGTTACGTAATAGCTCTTGGCGTTCCCAGCCGCCGAAACCGAGAGCCAGGCAACGGTGCCCAGAACGATGGCTCCAGCGACGACGAACTTCAGAATGGAATTGGGTCTCTGCTTTACCATACCTGCCTCAGTTTACTCCGTGAAGTGGACGGCCAGGGGGTGATTCTGGTCACTGGCTTCGAGCGCGAGTTCCAACAGGCGAATCGTCCGGAAGGCGTCCTCCGCGGAGATCTCCAGTGACGCCTGGCCGCGAATCGCGTCGCGCACATTGGCGTAGAAGCGACGATAGTCGCCGGTCTCGGTGGCAAGTTTGCTGCGCTCCACCAGAATCGGCTCGGTCACGCGCCGGGCCAGCGTCAGGGTGCCCCAGGATGACTCCGCCTCTGGCAGCCAGGGTTCCGGCGATCCAAGCTGGGTTGGCCTTGAGCCTTCAAGTAGCGCAGCTTCTTGTGGGTCCAGCCCAAACTTAACGTAGCTTCCCATGGTTCCATTCACGCGAAAGCGGGGTGCCGGCTCAGATGCAAGCATGGTGGCATGGCACTCGTAGCGCAAGCGGTGACCTTCAGGCAACTCAAACTCCAAAAGGATGTCGAAGGCATCCTCAATGGCGGTCACATCCCGTTCGTGGCGGACGCTGGCGGAGATCGTTTTTGGGATGCCGAACAGCGCCAGCGATTGGTCCACGAGATGCGGTCCCAGATCGAAGAGAATTCCATTCGCTGCTCCTCCCGCTTCCTTCCAGGTGTTGGCCCGCTGTAGGGGCCGAAAGCGATCGAAGTGCGAATCCACCAGCGTGATTCTGCCCAGGCGGCCCTCCTTCTTCAGCCTCTTCAAGGTCAGAAAGTCACCGTCAAAACGGCGGTTGTGGAAGGGAGCCAGCAGCCTGCCCTGGCGCTGGGCGAGCGCCATCAGCGCCCGGACTTGCGAGGACGAACCAGCGACCGGCTTGTCGACGACGACATGCTTGCCACTCTCCAGAGCACGCTGCGCCATCTCCACATGCGAGTCGTTGGGCGTGGCCACCACGATCAGATCAATGGCAGGATCGGCGAAGGCCTCTTCAGCCGACCGCAGCAGCCGGATCCCGGGATAGTCTTCCGCAGCCGTATCTCCATGCCGCTGCACGATGGCTGTCAGCTCCAGCCCGGGAACAGTGCTCACAAAAGGGGAGTGAAAGATGCGGCCGGCCAATCCATATCCCAAAACGGCGGTGCGAATCGGTGCTGTCTGTCTGGTTTCGGTTGACATGGCTCTCTCCTTCTCCCTGTCCAAGGTATCGCAGCCACAGGTCAGGCGATGGCAGTTTTCGCCAAAACAAAGCCCACGATGGTAGCTTCGGCGTGTAGGCGTGGACCCTGCGGAGCGCCGTTTTTAGCGGCTTTTCGGCGGCGGGGTGGCCGGTGAGGATGGCTTCACGGGGGTATCGCCCAGCAGCCGCGCCACATCCGGCTCGATCGCCGATGCCATCAGGCGCTGCCCTGCGGTATTGGGGTGCAGCGCGGGACGCGGTGGGGAAAGGGTCGGGTCATAAAACAGGCTGGTATCCAACTGTCCAAAGGTATAGAAGACCACGC
>JAKART010000431.1 GCA_021819255.1 Acidobacteriota bacterium | reverse complement strand
ATGTCCATGATGATCCTGTTGCAGTCTCCGCAGGTGAAAGTGCTGGGCATCACCATGGTCACCGGCGACGCCTGGGAGCCTGAAGAAGTGCAGCACACCCTGCGCATGCTGGAGCTGATTCACCGCAGCGACGTTCCCGTGGCGCCCGGCGCGGTCTTTCCGCTGCTGCGCACCCAGGCGGAGACGATGCATCAGGCTGCATCGATCGGCAGTTCCTTCTACTACGGCGCCTGGGGCGGCCTGGCCCAGCACAGCCCCCAGCCCTACCACGGCCCCTTCGTCGTTCCCGCTCTCCCGGAGGGCCGGCCCGCCACCCATCCTCTCAACGAGGATGCCGCTCACTTCCTCATCCGCCAGGTTCACGCCCATCCTCACCAGGTGACCATCTACGCCGCCGGTCCGCTCACCAACATCGCTCTGGCCGTCTCCATCGATCCCCACTTCGCGGAACTCAGCCAGGGGATCGTCATCATGGGCGGCAGCCTCAACCCCCGGACCGATGACCCGGAGTTCGCGGCCGACCCCCGCCACGAGTTCAACTTCTGGTTCGATCCCGAAGCGGCGCACATCGTTCTGCGCGCGCATTGGCCGCGCATCGAGCTCACCGACGCCGATATCTCGCTGAAGACCCGCTTCACCCCGGAGATCCTCCACCAGATCGCCCAGTCAAGCTCACCCGCCGCTCAGTACATCGCCCGGTACAGCCATCAGTTCTACTACCAGTGGGATGAGCTAGCCGCCGCCGCCTGGCTTGACCCCGGCATCATCACCCGTGAGACCACCCTGTACGTCGACGTGGATACCGCGCCGGGGCCTCACTATGGAGATACGCTCACCTGGACGGCGGCCAACAAGCCTACGCTCGATGGCTCCGAGGGCCCGATGCAGCCCGTGCATGTGCAGCAGGATCTGGACCTGAAGCGCTTTGAAGATCTCTTTATAACCCTCATGAAAGCCCCAACCCCAGGCCAGTAGGTCGCTCTTCAGCCGGAGGTCCGGCTAAGGCCTCTTTCTCCGTCGCTCTCCGGGCCAAAGAAGACGGCTTCGAGGCAGCCCGGATATCCAGGATGCCTGCACAGGCGATGCACAGGATTCTCGGCGTCAATGCACGGCGTTCTCTCAGCCTTCCCACAGGCCTGCCCACAGCTTAGGCACAGCTTTCGCACGGCTTCCCCACCGGATCCCCACAGGTTTGTGCCTAGGTTTTCCAGCAGCGGGCTCAGCACCCTGCCAGGGCCTACAGATTCAGCTTCTTGAAGATCCGCTCCGGGATGGCCCGGATCACCGCCATGATGATCCTCCAGATTCCCGGGACATAGACCACGTCCTTGCCCCGATCGATCGCCTTCACCAACGTGGAAGCCACGGACTCCACATCGGCAAACTTCTCGCTGCCCTTCATCGCCTCGGTCATGGCTGTCTTCACCGGTCCGGGCTTGATCGTCATCACCCGCACGCCGTCGCGATCGATGCGGTTGCGCAGACCATCCACAAAGGCCGTCAGGCCGGCCTTGGAGCTTCCATAGACGTAGTTGGAGCGGCGTCCGCGTTCGCCGGCGACCGAGCTCAGCACGGCCAGCGTGCCCGCGTGGCGCTGCGCCGCATAGTTGGCCAGCCAGGTGAGCAGACTCACCGGAGCGGTAAAGTTGGTGTGCAGAATCTGATGGGCTGCGGAAAAACTTCGCTCAGCCTGGCTCTGCTCGCCCAGCACCCCCATCGCCAGAAAGGCCACATCCAGCCCTCCCAGCCCGTTGATGGCGTGCGCCAGCAGCTCCGGGTGCGCGGCTGTATCGTCCAGATCCGCCACCGCGCTGCCCACAGTGGAGGCCCCGCGCGTACGCGCATCCGCAGCCACGGCGGCCAGCCGGTCCGGATTCCGCGCTACCAGGTAAAGGGCATCCCCACGCTGAGCCCACTGGCGAATGCAGGCCTCCGCAATCCCTGAGGTCGCGCCCAGCACCAGGATCTTGCGCGCCGTGCGCCGAGGACTCTCCTGCTGCTCCCGGACGCTGCGCAAGGCCAGAGGCTGTTCGGGGTCAGGCTGCGGCCGGCCGGCGCCGCTGACCACAGCGGCCTGGGCCTCCGCACTCGCGGCCGGCGCGCTCACGGCCGACGCAGGCTTGGAATCACTTGCCGCATCCCCAGTTGCTTTGGTTGGGTTTTGGCTGTCTGGGCTCATCGTTCTTTTCCCCCCACGCCTAGCTGCCCGCCGATCACGCGCTCCCAGAAGCTGGAGGTCAACGCCGGATCCTTAAAGCGCGCAAAGCGCTCCCACTGCGGATAAAAGGCCTGGAACTGGGCTGAGGTCATGCGCGCGTCCTTGGCTGGGTACAAACGCCCTCCAAACTCCCGCGTCATCTCCGCGAGGCGATCAAACAGGGCAAAGCTCTTCTCCTGCCTGATGGGAAAATCCAGCGCCAGGGTAATGCCCGGCTTGGGGAAGCTCATCATCCCCGGCGAGGGCACATCTCCAAAGGCCTTCAACACGGCCAGAAAGCTGGCCAGGCCGGACTTGGCGACCTCGAACAGGATCGCCACGGTTCCTTCCTTCGCGTGCTCCCACGGAATCGCATACTGGAACTGCAGCAAACCTCGCTTGCCATACATCCGGTTCCACTTCAGCACCGCATCCAGCGGATAGAAGAAGGGTTCGTAGTCCTGCAGCGCGCTCACCCGCTTCTTCATCTGCTTGTGGAAGAAGAGCGTATTGAAAGCCCCCACGCTCAGCCGATTCAGCGCGAACCCCGGCAGCTCCATCGGAAAGACCAGCTTCGGCTTCGGCGAGGGCTTCAACGGCGACGGGGCCTGAGAGTGGTCGCCTTGCATA
>JAKART010000430.1 GCA_021819255.1 Acidobacteriota bacterium | reverse complement strand
CTCAGGTGGCCGCGCTGGACAACACGATCCAACTGGGGCCGCGGCTGAACTGGGAGCAGCGCGTTGGCTGGGATCGCATGGGCACCTATACCACCTACGACCAGACGGTGATCAACAATGCGACGGGCGCAAATGCCGGTCCTACCTTCGGCATCACCGATGATGTTCCGGGTCAACCCGGCCTGCTTCCCAGCTTCAACATCTCGAGATTCGCTGTGAACGAGTCGGGCACGCCCAGCCTTCGCGTGGGCCCCAACAGCAGCTTTGTGAACACCGGTTACTACCAGAATCGGATCAATCCGTCGAGCAACGCGATTCTGATCCTCGGCAATCACACCCTGATGGTTGGCGGAGGATACAGCTACACGCAAATGACTACTGACACCGTTTCCCACTCCATTACCATGCTTTCCGTTTCCAGCTTTTAGATTTTTTTGGAAGGGAATGTGCATACTTCAAGCGTGCTGGAGACGCTCTCCTCCAACGGAAAGAACCTCGCCAATCGTTACTATCGCACCAATGAGGGCGCCTCTTACCTCCAGGATAAATGGCAGGCGCTCTCCAATCTGAGCATCACCGCGGGCGTGCGTTGGGACTATCACGGCGGCATGACGGAGAAGTATGGCAACTTCTTCAATTTCGATCCGAACACTTATGACGTCACCGGCACGGATCCAGCGGTAGGCGGCAGTGGCTTCACGGTAATCAATGACGGCCTGGTGGTGGCCGGTAACAATCCAACGGCGCGCACGCCGGGAACCAGCGCCTCCACACTCACAGGACGCCAGTGGGGGATCTCCCCGCGCATCGGCTTCGCCTGGTCACCCAA
This sequence comes from Acidobacteriota bacterium, assembly GCA_021819255.1. GTDB lineage: Bacteria > Acidobacteriota > Terriglobia > Terriglobales > Acidobacteriaceae > Granulicella. The sequence continues at coordinate 2,000 of JAKART010000430.1, read as the reverse complement.
GCGGGATGGAGGCAAGTTCGTGATCAGCGGTGGCGCGGGTATTTATTACGACCGCGGCGAACTGTTCGCTTATCTCTCGCCGCCGGCGGGTGGTGGAGTGGGTGGACCGTTCGGCGTGACGCAGGAGGCTCCGCTGGTGAGCGCGGTGAGCGGTACAGGGACCTCGATTGCGAATCCTCTGGGCTCGGCTGCCCTGCTCACCAGCAGCACCACGCCTCCCGCGCCCAGCGAGAATCCCGCGGTGGAGGCGACGGCGCTGCAGAATCAGTTGAACTACATGACGGGCAGCACCGCTGCGTTCGGCCTCAACTGCGGCGGCGTAGGCAACTTCGAGAATGAGTGCTCCCAGACCCCTCTGTACATCGGATCCTATGACAAGAACAATGTCCTGCCCTACACCATGAACTACACGCTGAACATCCAGTGGCAGCCGAGGAATGATCTGGCGGTCACCATCGGCTACTCCGGCAATCTGGGCAGGCATTCCGTGATTCCACTTCCCTTCAATATGCCGCAGGTGGCTACCCCAGGTAGCCCAGCGATGATTCTCGGCAAGAATCCGCACTCCAGCGGAGAGATTTACAGCTACGGCTATGATGTGACGAACGGAAATACGAGCTGCGGAGCTTACGGTGATCCGTGTCCGATCGCCTCTGAGCCCTGGTCCACCTATGATGGCGGGAACTCAGACTTTCGCGCTCCCTACGTGGGCTACAGCCCTTATTCCGCGATGTACAAGACGGTGGGCAACTCCTCCTACAATGCGCTGAATACTCATCTGGAGAAGCGCCTCTCGCACTCCTTCCAGGTCGGCGCCAGCTATACGTGGAGCCACGCGCTGGATGAACAGAGCGACATCGGCCTGTTCTTTACCGGAGACAATCCCAACGATCTGAAGCAGTCCTATGCCTCATCGGACTTCGACCGCACCCATGACTTCACCGCAAACTTCCAAGTAGTGCTTCCCAACGCCGCGCCGGAGCACTCTTTGATGGCGCTTCTGACCAACGACTGGACCCTGACCGGCATGACCGTTCTGCAAAGCGGCGAGCCCTACTCTCTGTACGAGTACAACGGAGCGGTGGCCAGCGCGCAGCTCGGCTACTTCCCCACCCTCATCAATCCGATCCTCTCGATTGCCAATCCCGGCAACCATCGCTCTGCCTTGACGGGCCGCTCCGGCCGGTATCGCGGTGTGGGCGGGGAGTACATGCCGGCGCTGGATCCCACGCAGATTGCGGTGGAGTACCTGGCGCCGGGTCAGGGCGGAGTTCCTCCAGCCTCCGCAGGCGCCCCAACGGATCCAGTCGACGTCTACGAGACTGCGTTTGCTCCGGGTGACCAGCGCAACATCTTCCGCCAGGGAGCGCAGCGCAGCCTGGATCTCTCCCTGCGCAAGGAGTTTCACATCAAAGGACGAGTCGATCTTTTGTACTCCTTCAACGTCTTCAATATCACCAACACCACCAGCATGGACGTTCCGCAGGACTCGGCGACCATCGGTCAGCACGGTTCCTGCGCCAATAACTACCTCGCCGGTTCGGGCGCGCTCTATGACTGCGTGAACGGTTATGAGAACTACGGCTTGATCGTCACCAGCCAGGCGGATCAAGGATCGACGGTTACGGGCGCGGGCCCTGCCGGAGGCGGCTCCGCGGGGGACAACCTGTATGAGAAGCCCTACACGGGCGGCACTTCGGGCCGGGCTACCACAGTCCCCTTGACGCTTCCGTTCGGCGTCTACGGCTGCTCGGCGGCCACAGAGGTGACTCCCAGCGGTTGTGCGAACAACAACGCCCAGTTAGGCTCGGTCACCGGCACCATCGGCAGCCAGCGCATGATTTCCATGGACCTGCACATCACGTTTTAGGTTCCAGCATGGATACAGCGCGGCCCCTGGACCATTTTCCCTGAAGGTGTAAGCAAGGGGAACGACTCCTGTGGGCGTTTTCCTCAATGAAAACGCCACGGAACGCCCGCTTCCGTACACCCATCATCAG
>JAKART010000429.1 GCA_021819255.1 Acidobacteriota bacterium | reverse complement strand
CGCTCCGTGCTGAACATGGTGCAACGAAGCAAGTTCTGAGTCAACCAAGGAGTGATCTTGGTCATTCAGAATCATAGCGCTGCGTAGTCCGCGCGTCTCCAGTTCCCGCACCGCTGCCAGCAAGAGCGTGGTCTTGCCCGCGCCAAGAAAGCCACCCACCAAAACGACCCAGGGCCTGATGCTCATCTGGTCACTTCAAGGCGCAGGGTTGCGCCCTCCCGTAGCATCAGGGTCTCTGCGAAACGGAACGTCGTGCCGCCTTCAGCAGCGGCTTCGGTGGTATGGCTTGCTCTCTCGTCACCTAGTCGCGCCGACGAAGTCCGGCCGCCTCCGGAGATTCGGCAGCTCCGGCAGCGAAGCGTGCCCGCGATCACCTGAAGTTCAAACCGCACGCCGTTGCCGGCGGAAGCGTAGGAGAAGACTCCCCAGCCGCTGCCATTCGACCAGAAACATCGGAAGGTCTGGTGGGGCACGCGGGGAACAGCCACAATGGCGTCCTGCCGCCCATCGTAATCAAATCCGCTGACAGCAACCACGCTGGACCATGAGGCCATAGCGCGCGCATAGTGATGACCGCACTCCGCCTCATCCCATGGATTGCGTTTTTCGCCATCAAAGCGCGCCCGGATATCTTGAATACATTCCACGCCCTCGTCTGTCATGCCGGAAAAGATCATCAGAGCGCATACTTCATGTTCACAGCCCGTCATTACCTCGGCGAAATAAGGGAATGGAATGCGCGGGCGAGCGCTCGTCCCGTAATCGCAGATGACCATCGCGGCTTCATCGTTGAGAGCAAAGACGCGTTCCACATTGTTATGCTCCACCAGGGTAGGCTTGTGGTTATAGCGGTAGATGGAGTCTAATGCCGCCCGCAGATGATCGGCTGACAATAGCTGCCCTAGGTTCGCCACCAGCGCCAGATACTGGCCGACAAGCTGGTCGATCAGACATCCCTTCCCAGCCTGATACTGCGGATCTTCTGGATTGAATCCATCGGCGCCGACGCGCAGACTGGGATGGATTTGGTCCATCCGGTAGCTGCGAACCTCCTGAACATAAAATTCAGCGTTGAATAGGTTGGCATCGATCCACCGGCTGCCCTGTTCGAAGAGCCGGCGATAAGTCCGGCCCGATGCATCGTCCCCTGCCGCCATAGCCATCTCCTCAGCAGCACGCAGCGCACCCAGATAATAGATCCCGCACAGAGGATTGGGGCCAAAGAAGGCAATGTCATAGGTATTGTTTTGGACTCCGGTGGCAATGCCGCTCTTCTCAGGATCCCAGCCGCCTTGTATCCACGCAAATGAGATGGCAAGCCGCACTCGCGGCCAAATCTCCTCTAGAAATTGACGGTCTCCAGAGAGCTTCCAGTCGAGATACGCGTGCATCACCTGCCCCCATTGTCCGTCGGCGGCGATGATCTCGTCTCGCATCACCCCGCCAGGAAGAAGTTGTCGGCAGTGAATTCCACCCTCTTCATCCTCTGAGTATCCAAAAGCCGCCCGTCGCAACGAACGTGCAAAGGTAGGAAACAGAAACGCTGTCGCCGTCTCGTAGCTCCAGACGTGCGTGCAGTTTCCGTAGCAGCAGCCGAGCTTGTCGTAGCTTCCCTCGAACCCATGGAACTCTCCGTCCGCCGTACGAAAGCATGTGGTGGATGCCAGGGTGGAAAGATTGGCGCTGGCTGCCTCGATCACTACCTCTGGAATCGTGCTCTCTCTCAACGCCCCCTCGAATGCGCATGTTCGCGCCTCAAGCCGATCCAGATTTCCTGCCGTGTAGAGAGCCGCCTCCCACGCATCCCTGAACCGCGTTGAATAATGATTGCCGATGACCGTCTTTTCATGGCCCGCGGGAGCCTTCCAACCGCACCAATCCGGCGTACGATTCGGGAAATGCCACGCCAGCAGGAACGTATATTCTCCGGCTTGCCCAGGCGCAATCGTTCTGGATTGGCACAAGGCGCCGACCTTGCTCTGCTCTGCGGGCTGATTGTCCAGTTCTCCTGACATCGAGAACTCATCCCAGAACAGCAACGGCGAGTTCCACCACTTTCCTTTGGGCCAGCCTCCCCACCATGTAAGGCGCATCTCCGGCTCCGTAATGGCTCCAAGCACGAAGCTTCCGTGAACCGGGCTATCCTTCCCAATCCCAGGGTTCGTCATCAACAGGCCCGTCAATCCTCGCTCGGCGCGGTACTCATTCACCCGGCTCTCCTGAACCTTCCCGCTCGCAAACCTGTCGGCGGCTCCATCCAGCACCGGATTATCGATTGAGAAGGCAATGCTCACCTTCGCCGGAACCTCGCCGGTATTTTGCACCCGATAGCGAAGAATGGCGACGGGCAGCCCGGAATCGTCCGGATCGTGAGGAATGAAGGGCGAGAAAGCATCAAGGCCGATCTGCACCGGGATACCTGGCTGCTCGAAATCGATATGCGCCAGCGGATATTGGCCCGTAAACGTGGCCCCTTTCAACCGGCTCAAACCCGGCACATTCTGCCATCCCAGCCCGTCTTCGCCTTCATAAGGCGGCAGGATCCTGGATTCGAGTACGTGAGCGGCGGGGGCCGCGTCTCCTGACTGCACCCAACAAGCAGGGAACGCATAGTTAGGAGAAAAGCCTTTATTGGGCCGATTGAAGATCTCCCAATCGCGTAGCTGGCCTCGTCCTCCCAAGCCGAGGCTTCCAGCGCAGACGCCCCCCAAAGGAAAGGAGATCATCTTCAACTTGGACCCACGGAAGACGCGAGGGTAACGAATCTCCCCTTCGGCTAACGCCGATGGCCGTGAAGCGGCTGTAGACGCCCCCTGACCCTCGGGCTGGGGAT
>JAKART010000428.1 GCA_021819255.1 Acidobacteriota bacterium | reverse complement strand
GGATATCCGAACCAAATCTGATTCATGGCAGCGCGTAGAACTCCACGGCATTGCCGCCAAAGATCCTCTTCTTCTCCTCCGCGCCGAATGCGGCAAAGTATTGCCGCAGCACCTCCCACCAACGGGAGTAGCTCGCCGCCACCAGGCATACCGGCCAGTCGGATCCAACCATCAGACGCCCCGGTCCGAAGGCCTCCACGCAGAGATCCAGATAGGGCTGCAGAGCCTCGGGAGTCCAGCGCTCCCAGTCTGCCTCCGTCACCATGCCGGAGACCTTGCAGACAACGTTCTCGCGCCGGGCCAGCTCGTGCATATGGGTTCTCCATGGCTCCAGCTCAGCGGCGGCGATGCGTGGCTTGGCCGCGTGGTCCAGCACAAATCGCTGCCGGGGATGCGCATCCACAAACCGGATGGCTTCCGGCAACTGGTTCTGAAAGATCAGCACATCGTAGGTCAGGTTTCGCTCCGCGAGCTTCCGCACGCCACGGTTGAACAGCTCATCGTCCAGAAATCCGGCCGGCTTGCCTTGAGCAATCTCCCGAAGACCCACCAGCCGCCGCTCCTCGCTCCAGCCGTCCAGCACCGCGGCAAGATTGTCAGACGCCAGCGGCGCCCACCCCACCACCCCCCGGATCGCCGGCAAAGAGCGCGCACACTCCAGCAGCCAGTTCGTTTCTTCCACCGTCTCCCTGGCCTGCACGGCAACTGTTCCCTGGACCCCCGCAGCTCTTATCTCCTGCTCCAACTCGGCAGGGAGAAAATCCCGCCGCAGCGAAGCCATCGCATCACTGATCCAGCCATACTCCGGGGCACGGTACCGCCAAAGATGGTGATGAGCATCGATCGTCAAAGCCGCTAGGCCATCCTCGTCATCCCGTCCCTTGCGCATGGTTCGGAACCCTCCCCTCCAATTTCTCTGCCTGGAGTCTATCTCACATTCACACCCGATCCACACCCTTCCCGAAGCCTACGGAGCGCGGACCCTGGCGCGATCCTTCGTCCTGCGCTTCGGGAGCAGCGGGGCGCCGGGCTGCGCCACCGGCCTCCAAGCCATCCTGCCACCCGGCGCGGTGATGTACCGTAACTTTATGTCGTCTCCTGGTTCAGCCACAGCCGCACTCCGCGCGGCGCTGCTCTCGGCTCCCGCGGCGCTTTTATGGGCGCCCGTAGCGCCGCCCCTGGCCGCTGCCCAGCCCGCCCTGCACCTGATCCCGATGCCGCGGCAGGTGGCCAACGTCCAGGCGATACCGGTCGGCTCAGTCACAGTCCTCTGCCCCGCCTGTTCTTCCCCGGACGCGTTCACTGCCGACGACCTGAGCCAGACCCTTCAAGACCGCGGAGTCCCGGCGGGCCGCGGACTGCGTATCGTCCTGCATCGGCTCTCCCACTACCCGGACCCCAGCTTCACTGCGGAGATGCGCGCGGAAGGCTACACGATCCGCTACGCGCACCGCGTGCTTACCTTGACCGGAGCCACCGGCGCCGGCCTGTTCTATGCGGCGCAGACCGCCAAGCAGATGTTCGAGCGCCTGCCCTCCGGCATGGTGCTGCACGCCGCGGAGATCCACGACTGGCCTGCGATGCGCTACCGTGGCCTGCACGACGATCTCTCCCGTGGCCCGGTGGATACCCTGGCCTTTCAGATGAAGTTGATCCGCACCCTGGCGGCCTACAAGATCAACGTCTATTCGCCCTACTTTGAAGATACCCAGCAGTATGCCTCCAACCCCCTTCCCGCGCCGCCGCAGGGCAGCATCTCCGCCGCCGAGGCTCGTCAGTTGGTGGCCTACGCGCAGAAGTACCACATCACGGTGATCCCCGAGCAGGAGGCCATCGGCCACCTCAACAACCTGCTCCTCTGGGAGACCTACGCCGATGTCGCCGAGACGCCCCATGGGGCCGTCCTCGCCCCCGGCCAACCTGGATCCATTCCACTGATCGACCAGATCTTCCAGGAGCTTGCCCAGCTCTACCCCGGCCCCTTCCTGCATATCGGCGGCGACGAGACCTATGACCTGGGCATCGGACGCACCCGCGCTCAGGTGGACGCGCGCGGCCTGGGCGCCGTCTACATCGATTACCTGAAGCAGATCGTCACCAGCCTGGAGCCGCTGCATCGCAAGATTCTCTTCTGGGGAGACATCGCCCAGAGCGATCCCGAGCTATTGAAGGCTCTCCCGGCGCAGATCAAGCATCAGCTCATCGCCGTCGCCTGGGGATACTCTCCCAACCCTCACGGATTCCTGCGCATCCTCCTCCCCTACACCCAGGCCGGAATTCCCGTCTGGGTCGCGCCCGCCATCAACAACTACCGCCAGGTCTGGCCCAACCAGCAGTTGGCGCTTGAAGATATCCAGCAGTTCACCCGCGACGGCCAGCGCTACGGCGCCACGGGACAGCTCAACACCCTGTGGAACGACGACGGGGAATCGCTGGCCAACATGAACTGGTATGGGATCCTCTTTGGCGCAGCCGCCGCCTGGCAGCGCGGCAGATCCTCCATCTCCGCCTTTCAGGACAGCTTTGCCCAGGTCTTCTTCGGAGATCCGCTGGGGCTGCTGAACCAGGCACAGGATGAGCTGACCAACGCCATGACGCTGCTGCATGACAACAAAGTGATCGCCGCCACGGAGGGCTCCGACGGCTTGTTCTGGCTCGATCCCTGGTCCAGCGACGGGCAGGTGGTCGGCGCGCGCATGCGGCCCATCAACTCCGCCCTGCGCCTCTACGCGGAGCACGCGCTGACCCTCATCGCGCAGGCCAAGGCACAGGAACCGAACCTGCGCCAGCCGGATGCGATCTCGGCGATGGAGTTCGGCGCGCGCAGAAAGATCGGA
>JAKART010000427.1 GCA_021819255.1 Acidobacteriota bacterium | reverse complement strand
TGTGAGTCCACGGAGATGGAGGCGGCGCTTCGCGATGCGCTGCAGAAGGTGGAGATGCAGGCGATCCGTCACAAGGAGCGCTATGCGACCGTGCGGGCTCGTCCCAGGCCGGAAGTCCACCCGGATGCCCTCAGGGCGATCCCAGCGTAGGACATTCGCTCCGGTTCTCTTCTGCCGGCGATAGCTTTTCCGTGGTGGTGAGTTTTCCGCAGCGGGCTTGCTGTGGCGTTTTCATTGGAGGAAGCGCCCAAAATCGTCAGGGCTTCGGGATATCCACACGAAAGAAGCGCCACTCTCCACGCTCTCTGAATGCGAACCCATTTGCCGAGACCTTCTTGTCGACGGGCTGCGGCAAATGGGTTCATGCTCTGTAAGGCCTGGGCAGACCCCGCAGCGGGTCTGGAGACGCCGAGCACCTGATGATGGCTCCGCTCGCGCGCAAGAGCGCTACAGGGGAGCCGCGCAGCGGCATTCCGGCGCCGGCCCGTCCGGCGAGCCTGCTGGGGGCGCAGGCTCGGGAGACGGCTCGTGAGGCCAAGCCGGCTGGATTCCGCCTGCGCAGAAAATGCTATAGGATTCCCTCATGGCCCCCGATTCTTCACCTGCCAAGGTCTCTGCCCAGGGCGCAAATGCGCCAAAGACGAGATCCGTGAGGCGCGCGGTCCGTGCGGAGTCAGAACCGTCCGGGCGATTGCAGGACGGAGAGCCGCGCGAGCTGGTTATCCTCACCGGGCTCTCCGGATCGGGGAAGCTTTCAGCCCTGAAGGCCTTTGAGGACCTGGGATTCTATTCCGTCGATAACCTGCCTTTGGATCTGATACCGCGTTTTGCCGATCTGGTGGCCAAGTCTGCCGAGATCACCCATGCCGCGCTCGTGGTCGATGTGCGGGAGGGTAGTCGCCTGGAGCGCTTTCCGGCGATCCTGACGAAGGTGCGCAAGGTGCTTCCCACGCGAGTGGTTTTTCTGGAAGCTTCTGAAGAGGTTCTGGTGCGGCGCTTTTCGGAGACCCGCCGTCCTCATCCGTTGGGACGTGGGGATAGAGTGATTGCCTCGATCCAGGCCGAGCGGAAGAGGCTGGATCCGGTGCGCAACGTGGCGGATATCCTGCTGGACACCTCGCGCTTCAATGTCCATGAGCTCAGGGCGCACATCAACGCAGCCTTCAGCCGGGGGGTGGGCAAGAGCGACCGCAATTTAACCATCTCGGTGACCAGCTTCGGTTTCAAGAATGGGGTGCCCAGCGATGCGGATATGGTTTTCGATGTGAGATTCCTTCCCAATCCGCACTTCATTCCCGAGTTCCGCAACCTGAGCGGAAAGCACCCCAAGGTGGCCAAGTACGTCCGCCAGTTTCCCCAGACGGCGGAGTTTCTCGGCAAGGTGACCGAGATGCTCACGTTTCTCCTTCCTCACTATATTCATGAAGGAAAGAGCTATCTGACCATCGGCATCGGCTGCACGGGTGGGCAGCATCGTTCGGTGATGATCGCCGAGGAGTTGAAGAAGCGCCTCGCCGCGGCGGGGTATCGGGCGAAGTCTTCGCATCGGGATATCCCCCGGTAGAAGTAGACTGATTCTGCATGAACACGGCGCCGCGCGTCGGGTTGGTAGTCCCGGAAGCGGGTGCCTTCGTCCAAGATTTCAGGAGAGTTGCGGATTTCAGGAGAGTTGCGTGAAGCCTGTTCTACGTCTGCTGAGCTACATGCGGCCCTATGCTTTTTATTGGGTTTCTTCAGTGCTGCTGATGGCTTTGGTGGGGGCGCTGATGGCCTTCCGCGTCCTGCTGATCAAGCCCATCATCGACAACGTTCTCAGCGCCGCAGCCTCGCCGAGCCGGGTGCTGGACTTTGTGATTCCTCACACCCGCTTTCATATCAATTTGCAGATTCTGTTGCCGGCGCGATTTCACAATGCGTGGACGGTGGTTGCGATTGCTCTGGTCGTTTCGGCAATGGTCAAGAACATCTGCGACTACCTGGGCACGCTGCTGGCCAACCAAGCCGGATTCGGCATGATTACGGATCTGCGCAACGACCTGTACAACTCCCTTCTGGGACGTTCCACCGCCTTCTTCCAACGCCATACCTCCGGCACGTTGATCTCCGCCCTGATCAACGATGTAGAGCGGGTGCAGTCGGCGATGGCGCCCATCATGAGCGACTTCCTGCAGCAGGCGTTCACGCTGCTGTTCATGATCTGTACGGTGGTCATCGCGGGTGGTTCGATGTCCTGGGTGCTGGTGATCTTTGTGCCCATTATTGTTCTTTCCACCCGGCGGGTGGGAAGCAGCGTGCGCTCCACGACGCGCAGCGGACAGGACAAGCTGGCCGAGATTCAGAACATCGTGCAGGAGACCATCACCGGCCACGGAATCGTGAAGGCCTTTGGAATGGAACACTGGGAGATGAACCGCTTCCGGCGCGCGGCTGAACGCTTGTTCTCAGCCAATATGCGGCGGATCGCCGTGCAGTCCATCTCTTCGCCGCTGATGGATGCGCTGGGAGCGGTGGCCATCGCCCTCCTGCTCCTCTACGGCCGGGTGTTCATTCTGCACGGAGGCACGGCCGGCGACTTCATCACCTTTCTGATTGCGGTGATTGCGCTGTATGACCCGGTGCGCAAGATGCCAACCTACTACAATGCCTTCCAGCAGGCGGTGGGCGCCAGTGAGGATATCTTCAAATTCATCGACGCGCAGGATGAGGTGGTGGAGCGCAAGAGGGCTCTGCCCCTCACGCAGTTCAAGGGGCTCATCGAGTTCCGGGATGTGCGCTTTGCCTATGAGCGAGACGGCATGCACAGGGAGGTCTTGCACGGGCTCAACCTGAGCGTCCGCC
>JAKART010000426.1 GCA_021819255.1 Acidobacteriota bacterium | reverse complement strand
GGCCAGACGCGTTACCGCGCTACCCACCACATTGCAGATCGCCAGCGTCTTGGAGCCTTTGGCGATGAGCTCATGCTGCGCGGCGATGGTATCCGCCGTCTCGCCGGATTGGGTAATGAGCAGGCCCAGGCCACTGGAGTCCGGGATGGGATCCCGGTAGCGGTACTCGCTGGCGTAGTCCACATCGACGGGGAGGCGGGCGAGGCGTTCGATCATGAACTTGCCGGCCAGGCCGGCGTGCCAACTGGTTCCGCAAGCGGCGATGGTGATGCCGGTCGCCGAGCGAAACTCCTCGGGAGTAATCCGCATCTCGGGAAGGAAGACACGGCCTGTCTCGAGTGAGATGCGGCCCAGGGTGGTGTCGCGGACCGCGCGCGGCTGCTCGTTGATCTCCTTGAGCATGAAGTGCTTGTAGCCGGCCTTTTCAGCCTGAATCGGATCCCAGGTGATGCGTTGGGGGTGCAGGGTGCGCGCTGAGCCGGCGAAGTCCATGAGAGCGATGCCGGAAGCGGTCAAAGTGGCCACCTCGCCGTCCTGCAGAAAATGAATGAGGCGGGTGTGGTGAAGGATGCCGGGAACATCCGAGGCCAGAAAGAACTCTCCCTCGCCGATGCCGAGGACGGCGGGAGGGCCCAGGCGGGCGGCGACCAGTTTGTCCGGCTCCGCAGCCGAAAGGACGCCGATGGCGAAGGCTCCGGTAAGTCGCTTGACGGCGCGGCGCACGGCTTCTTCCAAGGGGAGGCTGGGCAGTCCGGCAGCGTTCAGGACCGTGTCGGCTGCGGTGGTCTCGGTGGTGGCAGCCCTGGCGGCCAGATGTGGCGCAGCTTGACGATCCAACTCGACTTGAAGATCCATTTCATCCTGGATGACGTGGGCGATGATCTCCGTGTCGGTCTCGCTGGCGAAGATATGGCCTTTGGCCAGCAGAGCGGTCTTAAGCTGCAGGTAGTTTTCTACGATGCCGTTATGCACCACGACCAGGGTTCCGCTGCCATCGCGGTGGGGGTGAGCATTCTCTTCCGTGGGGCGGCCGTGGGTGGCCCAGCGGGTGTGCCCAATGCCGTAGGTCCCATGCACCGGGTCCCGACTCAGGTTGCTGGCGAGGTTGTGCAGCTTTCCGGGGGCGCGGCGAAGCTGAAGGGGATGGCCGCCGCCGGCGACGGCAATGCCCGCAGAGTCATATCCGCGGTACTCCAGGCGCGCTAAGCCTTCCATAATGACGGGGACGCAAGCTTTGGGACCGATGTATCCGACGATTCCGCACATAGCTCAGAGTGTAGAGGAGATCGGGGCATACGACGAGGGCCTTGCGTCCTTGATCTGCTTTTGATCTGTTTTTCGCGCAGGTGCCTGTCAGTGACCTCAGCGCGTCTCATCTCCAAAGGGTCGGTTACCCGGCGGATTTTGCGGCAGGCCTGGAGGCCAGGCGAGCCCGATCCGAGTGAGAGGCGTAAAGCAGGACGGCTGTGGAGGGTGGAATGGTAGAGAGCCTTTGCGTTGTGGTGGGTGTTTGGAGCTGGACGTGACTGGAACCGAGGGAAGGGGCGGTGAGGGTGGGACCCTGGCGGTAAAAGGGCAGATCGATGGCGAGAGCCCGGGTGCGATCCTTGTTGATGATGGCGACCAGATGCTGCCCGGTGGGGAGCGTGGCGGCATAGGCCGTGGCGTTGACCGGGCCGGGGTTGAAGTCGACGGGGAAGGCGGTGGTCCCGGCGAAGTGACCGGCGAAGAGCATACCGTAGGAGACCGGCTCGGCGACGTAGCTGTCGCCGATGCGGGCGATGGGGGTGTAGAAGGGATGCGGGTGGAGGGCTGCGGTGCCGGGCTGGAGAAGATGATCGCCTGGAAGATGGCCACCCAGTGAGTTTCCGACGTACTTGCCGGTGCCGCCGTGGAGGTTGGCTCCGGCATAGCCGCGGCAGGCCAGATCCAACAGATAATCGGCGGCCCAAAGGGCGGCGGCATAGACGTCGGAGACGCCGGGTTTGCCGCCCTGGTAGCAGGTGTTGCCTTCGGTCATTCGATAAGGGACCGCGGAGTGCCGGCTGGCGGAGAGACGGAGGGCAGCGGCAGCAATGTCCTTGGCCAACTCCGCGACACGCGGGTTCGGCGTCAGGATGAAGTCAATATTCATTTTGGGATTCGAAGGTGGACCGCCAACGTAGTAGTGGTGGGTGAGCGCGGCGACCTGCGGAGGGTCGGAGACAGCGAGTAGACGGTTGACGACGGCTGCGTACCAGCCGGGGTTGCCGCCCGTATCGGGAAGACCGAAGCGGGCTGCGGGGAGAACGGCGCGAATCGCGTTGGCTTCAGCCAGCCACTCATCCATGTAGGCCTCCGGTGACCATGTTTTGGGATCGCGGAGATGGCGACCGAACAAATCCGGTTCGTTGCCGAGCTGGAAGTACTCCAGCTTGCCATGGTGCTGTGTGAGACCAAGCACCTGAGCGACGTAGGCGGCCTCGTCGGCGGCGCGGCCTGGAGTGTTGGAACCCAGGTTGATGCCGTAGATGCAGGTCCAGCCGGTGGCCTGGAGAAAGCCGTGCAAATTCTGAATTGCCTCCGGCGTGATGGGAAAGGAGAGGTTCGAAGAGGGCTCGCCGGCTTGGATCTTGCGGGCGGAGGCCGCCGGGGGTCTGGTTGACGGCGTTGGCTTCCAGTAGCCGACGTCGGAGGTGTTACCGCCAAGGCGCAGTACGCCGCGCGGCGATAGGGAGCGGAACCGCTCGACAAGGCCGGTGTTGCGAGGAGAAAAGAAGCTGGGATCCACCAACTCATTGGTCTCATAGGAGAGACCAATGAAGTTCCCCGGGATGCGAGCTCCAGCTCTGCCGGGATGCAGC
>JAKART010000425.1 GCA_021819255.1 Acidobacteriota bacterium | reverse complement strand
CCTGCATCTGTATCCGCTGCGCTACTGGGACTGGCCCTACTCCGGCGATGCTACGCAGCCGCCACTCTTGCAAACCGATCGCGACTGGATCTGGTTTGCGGCGTGGGGGCGTTATGCCTGGAACCCGTTCCGCGATCCGCAGAAGGAGCACGCCTACTGGGCCGCGCAGTTTGCCCAGCGCTTTGGCTCTGCAGAGGCCGGGGAGAAGCTGCTGGATGCGTATACGCTGGCCGGTCCTTGCCAGCCGAGTCTGCTGCCCCGCATCGGCATTACCGAGGGCAACCGCGAGGCGCTGGCGCTGGGCATGACGATGCCGCAGATGATCGACCCGACCCGTTACAACCCGGCGCAAACGCTGTGGACCGGAGATGGACCGCCGGGCGAGCGGCTGGATGAGTACGTTGCGGAAGAGGTGAAGCAGCAGCCGCATCACGGCGCGACGCCGATCGGGGTGAGCGATGCGACGGTGAAGGCCTCGCAGCAGGCCTACGCGGCGGCGCAGGCGGCGGCGCCGTATGTGACACAGAACCGGGCGGAGTACGAGCGGATCGTCAACGATATGCACTCCATCTCGCTGCTGATGCAGTTCTACAACGACCGCATCCGTGCCGCGCAGGAGGTGATGCTGTATGGCTACGACCGGAAGATCGAGCACCTGCAGCGCGCCGAGCCGCTGCTGGCGGAGAGTGTGCAGCGCTACCGCGAGCTGACCAGCCTGGCCGGCCCTGCTTACCGGACGGCGACAAGCATGGAGACGACGCAGCGCCAGATTCCCTTCCCGGGCGGACTGAAGCACTTCCCCAGTTGGCAGCAGTGTCTGCCGATGTATGAGAAGGAGCTGGCCACCTTCCAGAGCCGCGTGGCGGCGTTGAGCTCCGGAGCTCCGATCACGGAGAAGGACGCCGCCACGACGCTGCCGCAGGTAGCCTTCCAACTGCTGCCGGGCGCAGGTGAAGAGTTTACCGTGGCCAAAGGCGCAGGGCTCTTTGCCGGTTCTCCAGAGGCGATCTCCGAGCTTGCTCCAGAGCTGAGCGGGATGAAGGGGATCCGCATCGCGCCGGAACAGGGAGGAACGCTGCGCTTCACGCTCGCGAAGCCCGCGCAGGTTCTGGTGGGATTCACCCGCGCCGCTTCGCGCAGAAACTCGGTACTCGATCCGGATACGGAGCAGTGGAATCTGGTGCTGCTGCACGCCGTAGTGGCGCCCCGGGTGAAGTCCATGGCGGTATGGGCCAAGCCGCTGGCGGCGGGTGAGAATGAACTCGACCTGGGCAAAGGACAGTACGTGGTGCTGGGATTCATTCCCGCCGACTACCAGGTGGCCGCGCAGGTGAACTTTGACCGCGGCGGCGAGAGCGGGACGCCGAATCTGGACTGGCTGTTTGAGTAGCGAGCTACCGTGGGCACCGGCGATGGAGCGCGGCGCGGCGCTGCCCGCCTGCTACTTCTGCAGGCCGGAGTCCGGCGATTCGTCGTGGCGGGCCAGCAGGCTAGCTGCCTCAGCATCGGTGATCCAGAGAAAGCTGCCATGCTTGCAGTGCTCCGGCAGGCTGGTGAATGCGGTAATCTCCTGCCAGTGCTTCCAGTCCGTGGTGGCTACTGCCTCATAGCGAGCGCGGGGCGGACGGTAGTGATCGTAAAAGACGATGAAACGGTCTCCGACCTGAATCGCCTCCGGCCCCTCCGACCAACTCTCATTGATGGGTCCGGAGATATGACTCCATGGACCCTCCAGCGTGGGCCCTGTGGCTACGCGCTCCTGAAAGGTAAGAGGATCGTAGGTCTGCTGCTTGAAGATCAGGCGGTAGGGACCGGTGTTGCCGTGAAAGATCGAGGCGTCGATGGTGACGTAGCCAGGGTCGAAGAAGATGGCCGGCGTGGAGAATGTTTTGAAGTCCGGCGTGAATGCCGACCAGATGCGGTTTCCCTGGGCGGAGTTCTCCATGGAACTCGACCAGAGGACCAGCCACTGGCGACGGTGCGCGTCCCAGTAGGTGACCGGCGCCCACACATTGTGCGTGGCGGGAGTGCCGGCCATGATGGGAATCTGCCGCTGAGTGGACCAGTGAAGCAGATCGGGCGACGATGCGTGGCCGAAGGAGTTGCCGCGCCAGTTCCACGTCCACACCAACTGAAAGCCTCTGCTGGGGTCGCGGGTAAGAAACGGATCGCGCATGATCTCGCCGGGCTGCGCGGGCGTGAGCCACGGCCGGCCGTCGTTGAGCGGCGCGTAGTGAAGGCCGTCACGGCTGAGCGCCAGGTAGATTCCCTGGGTCCCGGGCTCCTGAAAGTAAGCAAAGAGCCATGCGCCGTGGCGGAGCGGCTTTACAGGGGCCTGTGCGCCAGCCCTGGCGGCAGAGAGGCCGGCGACGAGCAGCGTGAGGACGAAGGCAAAGCTGCGGAGGGTGGCTCTCATCGTGCGGCCTGCGGACTTCCGTTGGTGATTGCGGCTGCAGTTGGGGGTACCTGCAACGAATCGCTGAGCAGGGTCTTGCCGCGCCAGCGCGAAGTGGAGATCAATCGGCCTGCTGCGTCGTAGTTGCGCCATGTCCAGGTTCCGTCCACGGCGTAGCTCTTCTCCCACTGCAGGGAGCCGTTGGCGCGGTAGAAGCGCTCGTCTCCGGTCTCTTCTCCGAGGTGGAAGTGAGCGACCCACTGCGGATGACCGTTCTGGAAGTAGAAGGTCTGGGTTCCTTCGAGCAGGATCTCGCCGTCATCCGCTCGAGCGGTGGACCAAACGGCTCGGGGCTTGCCGCCGGGCCAGTTCTCGCGGTGGATCAAAGAGGGACCGGCGGAAGACGGCGCAGGCGTGGCCGTGCCGCTGCTGGAAAGAATCCAGGCTTCATTC
>JAKART010000014.1 GCA_021819255.1 Acidobacteriota bacterium | reverse complement strand
AAAACTCGCGCAGTCTCGCGTCTGCACCGTCGTGCGCCCGAATTTCGGGCGATGAAGAAGTTGGCAGAAGCCAGACACCGAGGTGAGTCCACTCGATGCGGGGCAAGCTGAGACCCTTCCGGGCAGCCTGTCGTCCCATCGCAGCGCGCCCACTCCCCAGCTACCTGCTGTCTGCTCCCGTAGCCTGTCCGGCCGCCGGTTCCAGACCCCCGGGGCTCTGTGCGCTCAACCGCAACTCCGGCTTTGGCCTGCGTGGAGAGGGTCTCCGCGCCGTTCTTGGCCGCAAAACTTATGGCTGCAACTCTCTTCGCGCTTCAAGCCGGGCAGTCGGATGGACGAAGACGGCAGAACCAAGGAGCAACTTTGATGAACCTCAATCGGACGACAACGATCCCCAGCGGCAAGGACATCCAGCGCAAGTGGTTTGTGGTCGACGCCAGCGGCCAGACGCTGGGCCGTCTCGCCTCCCACGCCGCCGGCGTTCTGGCCGGCAAGCTGAACCCGCTTTATACGCCCTACCTTGATATGGGCGATCATGTCATCGTCGTCAACGCCGAAAAGATCCGCGTCACCGGCATGAAGGCAGAGAACAAGCTCTACCGGCGATACACCGGCTTCCTGGGTGGCCTGCGTGAAGAGAGCTTTGGCAAGCTGCTGGCGCGCCGCCCGGAGAAGATTGTGGAAGAAGCGATCAAAGGCATGCTGCCCAAGGGCAAGCTGGGCCGCCAGATGGCTACCAAGTTGAAGGTATACAAGGGCGCCGGCCATCCCCATCGCGCACAGCAGCCGGTGGCCCTGGAAGTTCGTGGTTAGGCTTTTACGGCGCATGCCGGCCGCGGCGAAGCCGATCGGGATGGCGCCGCCAGGCCGATCGGAAACGCCCAGCGAAGCGGATTGTGATTTTCAACAGGATTGAGGACTCGAGGACCCATGGCAGACCTGATTCAGTATTACGGAACCGGACGGCGCAAAAGCGCCATCGCGCGCGTCTTTCTTCGCCCCGGTTCGGGCAAGTTTACGGTGAACGGCAGGGAGTTTGAGCAGTATTTTGTGACTCCGGCGCAACGCGCCGCAGCCCGGCTTCCCTTTGGCATCGCCGACATCAACGAGACCTTCGACGTGGTCACCACAGTCAAGGGCGGTGGCGTGAACGGCCAGGCCGACGCTGTCAAGCTGGGCATCGCGCGGGCGCTGATGGAGTTCAATCAAGAGTTGCGCAAGCCCCTGAAGACGGGTGGGATGGTCACACGCGACTCACGCGGCAAGGAACGCAAGAAGTACGGCCAGAGAGGCGCTCGCGCTCGCTTCCAGTTCAGCAAGCGCTAGACCATTTTCCCTGAAGGTGTAAGCAAGGGGAACGACTCCTGTGGGCGTTTTCCTCAATGAAAACGCCACGGAACGCCCGCTTCCGTACACCCATCATCAGGGAAAATGGTCTAGAGATCTTTCCGTGCGGTGTAGACCGGCGCCCCGGCTTCGGAGGCTCCATCGGCACGGAAAGGCCATGGATCGCTGATGGGCTCGCCGCAGTTCTGCGGGTCCGGCAGGGCCATCCCGGCAGCGTTGGGCTCTCGCCGCTATCCGGCGGGCGCCGGCTCGGGACCCGCTTTTGTGGAACCGAGGTTTTGGTTTGGCCCCTGCACTTTCGCTTCACCCACCGGCAGCGCGCTGGTGGCCGGAACTCAATCTCCCTTCGGGGATCTCAATCGCTTCGAGAAACAACATTCAGCCACGGCGTCATGCTTCGCCAGGACGCCGCCCACCCGGTCGGATGGGATGCGGGATGCTTGCCAGGTTCACCGGCGTTGCCGGTTGAACGGGGAAACCGGAAGCGATGCCAACCACAAGGAGCCTTTTATGGCCAGCATTACGATGAAGGAACTGCTCGAAGCCGGTGTCCATTTTGGCCACCAGACCAAGCGCTGGAACCCCAAGATGAAGGAGTATATCTTCGGCGAGCGCAATGGAATCTACATCATCGACCTGCAGAAGACGCTGAAGATGTTCAAGGAAGCGTCCAAGTTCGTCACCGATCTGACCTCGACCGGAAAGCTGATTCTGTTTGTCGGAACAAAACGGCAGGCGCAGGACGCCGTTGCCGAGGAGGCCAAGCGCGCCGGCATGCCTTACATCAACAGCCGCTGGCTGGGTGGCCTGCTCACCAACTGGGTCACCGTACAAAAGTCGGTCAAGCGCCTGGCGGAGCTGGACGAGATGTCCACCGATGGCCGCTATGAGCTGCTCACCAAGAAGGAGGTCATCAAGCTGGAGCGGGAGCGCAAGAGCCTGTCGACCAACCTTGCCGGTATCAAGAATATGAAGCGTCTGCCCGATGCGATCTTTGTCATCGACTCCAACAACGAGGCGATTGCCGTGGCCGAGGCGCGCAAGCTGGGTATCCCGGTGGTAGCGGTGGTGGATACCAACTGCGATCCGACCGTGGTGGACTACGTCATCCCCGGCAACGACGACGCGCTGCGCGCCATTCGCCTGTTCACCACCAAGATTGCGGATGCCGCCTATGAGGGAACGCAGTTGATCTCCGACAAGGCATTCTCCGAGGAGTATGCCGAGGTACGGCCGCTGGAGAGCGAGTCTCAGTTCATCGGCGAGGACGGCGAGGAGATGTTTGCCGTGCATGCCTCCGCCGGCGCCGCCGAGGCGTCCATGGAAGACGTTGACGATGAGAACATCGACATGAACGCCGCCCTGGGCGGCGGCATTCGTAAGGCGCCCGCCGCTGCGGACGCCGAGCCAGACAGCGAAACCGCCCAGGTAAGCGCCTGAGCCACAGGCCGCGCGGGCTTGGCAAGGGCCGTAAGGCCGCTGCCGAGCCGGAAGAAAGAACAAGAGTGGCGCGGGCTCGGCTCCCGCGCCCTCTTCGTCAGAGCGCATGAGCTCTTCGTCCCTCCACCGCCAGAAACCAGGAAGGAAAGGTTATGTCTACCACTGAAGCTGTCAAGATCGACGCCAAACTCGTCAAGGAACTCCGTGAGAAGTCTGGCGCCCCCATGGGAGATTGCCTCAAGGCATTGCAGGAGGCCAAGGGAGATATGGAAGAGGCCTTCGTTGTGCTGCGCAAGCGCGGCATGGCGTCAGCGGCCAAGAAGGCCAGCCGCACCACCAACGAGGGAGCGGTCGGCTCCTATATTCACGCCGGCGGCAAGATCGGCGTCCTGCTGGAGCTCAACTGCGAGTCGGACTTTGTCGCCCGCACGGAGGACTTTCAGAATCTGCTCAAGGACATCGCCATGCATATCGCCGCCGTCGATCCCCGTTATCTGGGCAAGGACGAGGTGACCGCCGCGGATATCGAGCGCGAGAAGGAGATCTATCGCGCCCAGGCCGCGGCCACCGGCAAGCCAGCCAACATCATTGAAAAGATGCTGGAGGGCAAGATGGCCAAGTTCTATGAGGAGGTCTGCCTGCTGGAGCAGCCCTTCATCAAGGATCAGGGCCTGACCGTCGCCCAGTTGATCGCTCAGAAGGTCGCCAAGCTGGGCGAGAACATCAGCGTGCGCCGCTTTGCCCGCTTCAAGATCGGCGAGCCCACCTTCACCGTCGCCGTGGCCAAGGCGGTGGCTTCGGCCGAGCCGACAGCCTAGCCCGGGTAGCGTCGGCATCGTTCATCACGGGCCGGGAGAAGATCCCCGGCCCGTGATGCAACTTGATCGATCCCGTGATGCAACTCGATCGATCCTGAGGCGCAGCTCGATCGATTTGGCAGCGCCCTGCCGGCTCGATCGTATTTTCAATGTTGCTGGGTATCCCGAACAGGGCTTGCGGTGGCGTTTCCATTCCGCCCCAGCGGGCAAGCCCGCAGGGGGCCCCGGTAGTCGGGGGAAGGTGCCCATGGAAGTCGAGGCGCCCTCTTCGCCGACACCGAAAGTGCTGATTGTCGAGTGATCCTGTCCGAGTGACTCTGTGAATGCTGCGGGCTGTGGGTGGTTTTTGTCTCTTCGAAGGCAGGGCGAGCCGCACCCGATGCAGGATAGGCGACCATGGGGCGACTATGGGGCGGCTACGGGGCGGTGAGATATTCGTGGGCCGCAGCGGCTGGGCCATTCCAGCCCGGAGGGAGCGCTGCATTGGAGCGCTTCCCCCGGAAAGGCCGTTGAAAGGACGTTGAGAGCCGAAGTCAAGCTGCCGAACTTTCCTCCTCAACTTGGAAGTCTTGCAAGCGTTGGAAGTCTCGCAAACGTTGGAGGTCCCGCAAACGGCTCGGGATTTCCAGTTTCCGACAACTTCGGCGGCCGCAGGCATAGAAATCAAAAACCGGACATGGCGCGTGCTAAGAAAAGCCGGACATTGCACTTTGGAAGAACTGTCCCCGTTCTGGATTCTTTGGCAAAACTCTGATTTTCGTGGATAATAAATACAGGCAGCGTGTGCCTGACCGACTGGCAAACCCGCAGCACAACTCAGGAACCGGGCAGCAGGGGCCCCGATTCACCCTGCGTCGCGGCGTGTCAGATGGATGGAGCTGAAGGCTTCCGGACGGAACGACAAGCTGCTTGCCAGCCGAGGTGGCTGGCCACACTGGAAAGGAACCACCATGCGCGAGATCATCACCTTGCAGTGTCCGGAGTGCAAGAACCGGAACTACTCGACGACCAAGAACAAGAAGACCACCACGGGCCGGTTGGAGTTCTCCAAGTTTTGCAATACGTGCCGCAAGCATACGCCGCACAAGGAGACAAAGTAGCGGACCGGATCGAGTCCGCAGGTTCATCGGCCGGGCCCCTCATGGCGGCCGGTACGCCGGCCCGATGACCGGAGCCATACAGGGGAGTAAGCTCAACGGTTAAACTGTCGGTCTCCAAAACCGAACTTCTCGGTTCGAATCCGAGCTCCCCTGCCAGTCTTTCGCTCTGCCGCCAGATTCACCACCCGCAGAGCCGCCCGCAGCGGATCCAGATTGAGTCCAAAGCAGGTGGAACGCAAACCCAGAGCCGATCCAAGATCGCCCCAGAGCCGTTCCGGCGCGGAATCGGCCTTGATGGAGAGAGGATCTTCCTCGGGACCAGTCTCAATCGAGCGCAGGATCCCGGTTCGCCGCACCCGCCTCATCCGCTCCTGGGATCCGGCGCGTCAGAGCAACCGGGCGGGAAGCGCTCCAGAGAAAGTAGCAGTTTCAGGAGTACATCCATGGCGAAGGCCGCCTTAGTTGAAACCACCGAACAGAGCGCCATGCAGCGATTGTCTGCAGGGCCGCAGCGACTCCGGCAGTTCCTGCACGATACGCGGCAGGAGATGACCAAGGTCCATACGCCGTCCCGGGCTGAGGTGCAGGCAACCACGATTGTGGTCATCATCGCGGTGTTTCTCTTTGCCGCATACTTTGAGTTGGTGGACCTCACCGTCGGCAAGGGCGTGGATCAGGTGATTCTGTATCTGACGAAGCACTGAAGGGAAGCCGGACGATGACCGATCCACGGCGGAAGCGCCGCTTGTGATCCTCTTCGGCCGCAGAAAAGTGATTGGCGTTTGAAGGAATGTGCAACCATGGCAGATAAGTTGAGAGACGACGAACAGCAGACCGTCCCGGTTGGGGCCGGAGACGCGCTGGAGAGCGATGTGGCTGCGGATTCCGAGGCAGCAGTTGCCGGTGAACTGGCGGGCGGATCCGCGGCTGGAGCGGAGACAGATTCGGCTGCGGTTGAGCCGCAACACCTGAAGTGGTACATCATCCATGCCTACTCCGGCTTTGAGCGCAAGGTGAAGGAGTCCCTGCTCAGCCGCGTGGCGGCCTATCACCTCCAGGACAAGGTGGGAAGAATCGAGATTCCCACCGAGCCCACCACCGAGATCCGCAACGGCAAGAAGTACACCATCGATCGGGTCTTCCTGCCTGGCTACGTCTTTGTCGAGCTGGCCCTGGACAACGACATGTGGCACGTGGTGAAGAACACGCCGCGGGTGACAGGGTTTCTGCAGACCGGCGACCAGCCCAACGCGCTCTCGGAAGAAGAGGTGAATGCGATGCTGAATCGCAGCGACGTCACCCGGGAGAAGCCCAAGCTCAAGCTCAAGTTTGCCAAGGGTGAACTGGTCCGCATTACCGATGGGCCCTTCAACAACTTCAACGGAGCCGTGGACGACGTCAATGAGGACAAGCAGACGTTGAAGGTGATGGTCTCCATCTTCGGCCGCCCGACGCCGACAGAGGTCGCCTTTGCCAATGTGGAGAAGGTTGAAGAGTAGAACCGGCGCTTCCAGCGCGGAGGATTGGAGCCTGTGCGCCGACCATGGAGCGCAGGCAGGCAGCAGAGATGGAACGGAGAGATGGAAATTCAGGAGTCGCAGCCCGGCAGCTTCACCGGACCTTCTAACTCCTGCCGGCAGTAGCGAGCGGTACCAAGCAGTAGAAAATTCCTGCGCGGCCCGGTCTGGTCTTCCAGCGCGCCCGCAACAGACGAAGAAGGACAACCAAGATGGCTCCAAAGAAGGTTCAGGGATACGTTAAGCTCCAGATCATCGCCGGCAAGGCAACGCCGGCGCCCCCGGTGGGACCCGCGCTCGGTCAGGCGCAGGTGAACATCATGGAGTTCTGCAAGCAGTTCAACGACCGCACCAAGGATCCGGCGATGGCTGGCCTCACCATTCCGGTGGTGATTACCGTCTATGCGGACCGGACATTTACTTTCATCACCAAGACGCCGCCGGCTCCGGTGCTGCTGCTCAAGGCCGCCGGGGTTGCCAAGGGCTCCGGCACGCCCAACAAGGATAAGGTGGGCAAGGTGACCGAGAAGCAGATCCTGGAGATCGCCAAACAGAAGATGCCGGACATGAACGCAGCCTCCGTGGAAGCGGCGGCCAAGACCATTCGCGGCACGGCAAGATCCATGGGGCTTGAGGTCGTCGCCTAGGGCCGCTTTCGAACGCCAAGCAGGACAAGGGCGCAGAGCGAGAGAGGGAGGGCCTTGATCTCCGTCTCTGTTCTGCGCCCTTGGTTTGTTGCGGTCCTTGTTTCTTTGCAGTCCAGGATGCTTGGTTCAAGTCCCGAGTGCAACGTTGTTCATTCTTCGCTAACCAGCGATCGAGCCAGTCGAAGGAGCCTTTGCGGAGGGACAGTTCAGCTAAGGCTTTCCAGCGGAGGGACTTTCCGGGGCGCGCGCTGAGCATCTCTGTGACGCTGTCCAGATCATTTGCCGGTCAGGCGCAGTTCGCCCTGCCTGCGCTCTCCGCTGGGGCATACTGCCAGCAGCGGACACTGCCCGCAGCCTGGATCCTCGAAGCGACAGAGGGTTTGGGCATGGATCTGCACCAATCGGTGATGCTCCTCCAGCCTGGCCGCGTCCCAGGTCTCTGGAACCAGGCGCATCAGCCGCTCTTCGGTGGTGGCCGCGTCGGCGCGGGGCGTCAGGCACAGGCGCTGGGCGACGCGCAGATGGCCGGCGTCGATCGGCAGAGCGTGGCGGCGAAGCGTGGAGAAACAAACTACCTCGGCGGAGATCTGCCGCCCCACTCCTTCGAACTGTTCCAGCCAGGCTCGGATCTTCTCCGTGCGGTAGCGCGCCAGAAACTCCAGGGTCAGCGCGCCAACGCGGGCGGTAATCTCTTCCAGCAGAGCCTTCAGGCGCAGGGCCTTCTGCTCCGGAAAGGCGACGGCGGCGATGGCCCGCTCGATCTCGGCGATCGAAGCGTCGCGGACCGGCTCCCAGTTGCCGGCCCCGGCGCGGAAGGCGCGTTCCAGCTCGCGCATCGCCTGCTGCGCTGCTGCGGCCTGCGTGCGCGAGGCGAGCAGGCATGCAATGAGCTGTGTGAGCGGATCCCGGACCGACCGCGGCCTGGGCTCGCCGTAGTGGCCTAGCAGCAGGCGGTGTACGCGCGGGAGCCTGTCGGCCTGTTCTGGAGTCAGCCGGCGCTGCTCGGTTTCCCGGTCTTTCGGGCTGTCTCGTGGTCGGTCCGTCATGCCTGTGGGTGCGGCCGCAGTGGCCGTCTCACCTTCGCACAGTATCACAGGAGTCCAGCTTGCTCGATGAGGCGCAAACGACATTGGGAAAAGTTGCTGGACCATTTTCCCCTTGCTTACACCTTCAGGGAAAATGGTCTCGCCTGCGTGAAGGAAGGCGGAGCGCGCCGCAGTTGGGCGCCATCCTGCGGATCCTCACGGCGCGCAGGCGCTTGGCCTGCGAGAGCGAAGATGCTTTGAGATGCGAAGCAATGGAACTTCAGCACGCAGAGCCTGGCCCGGCCAGGGCATGGAGATCAGAGGCTCCTTGTGCTTGCCGGACGTAAAATCCTCGCCCAGCGCGGGGCTTCGCGGCTCGGTTGCCTTTCTCCACGCTCTCCTGTCTACTGTGGAGGAGGGGCGGGTTTCGCCTCTTCCCATGGCCGGCAGAGCCTCCGTCCGGGTGGTGGGCTACGGCCTAGCGGCAGTGCCTTCTCGGCGCAGCAACCGTGGTTTTGCTCTCCGTGAGGTCTGTCTTGCCGAAAGGGAGCGCGTAGCGGATGAACGCCGATCTCGAACATCTCATCGTCCTCCAGGCTCAGGATCTGGAACTTCGCCGTCTGCGCCAGCAGCTCTCCGAGGGCCCCTTGCAGGTGAAAGCCGCTGAAGCGGCCTGCGCCCAGGCCGAGGCTGCGCTGAAAGCTGCCAAAGACTCCCTGGCCAGGGAGGAGACCTTGCGCCGCTCCCAGGAGCTTGAAGTCAAGGAGCGTCAAACCAAAGCAGCGCGCCTGCGCAGGCAGATGGAGACGGCTACCTCGGCCTCCCAGATCGCCGCTCTGGAGCATGAGATCGTGTTCCTGGACCAGTCCATCGCCAAGCTCGAAGATGAGGAGTTAGCCTCGCTGGAGCGCACGGAGGGCTTCGAGCTTGCCCTTGGCGGGGCCACGCTGACCCTGGAGGCCGAAACAACCACCCTTGCCTCCATCCGGGTCCGCGCCGCCGATCTTGCCACTCGCAACACCGCGGCCATCGCCTCCATCGAGGGGGAGCGCGCCGCCACCCGCGCCCTGCTGGCCGCCTCGCCTGCTGGCGAGGCCAGCCTTTCAGCCTACGACCGCATTGCCAAGGCCAAGGGAACAGGCCTCTCCGAAGCCGTCGACCACAAGTGCTCCGCCTGCCAGATGATGGTGCGTCCGCAGCGTTGGAACGACCTTACGGACCGCGATCCCAACAGCGAGCACGCCAATACCATCTTCACCTGCGAGACCTGTGGCCGCATGCTCTACTACGACCCCCGCCGCGATGCTCCCGTTCGCTGGACCCCCGGCGAGAGGCTCTCCTCCGCCTCCAACCCCTGAAGCCGGATCGGCCGCGCCGCTGGGTTGCACTGCGACTCGTACGGCTCTTGCCCCTCCGCCGTCTCTTCCTCCACGGAGTCTTTTTGAGCACCATGCCTGATCCGCACGCCCACGCTCGTCAGATCATCGCCATCGACATGGATGAGGTCATCGCCGACTCTCTCGGCGAGCATCTGCGCCGTTACAACCGGGACTACTCCTCGCCATCGCAGCCCCCCATCACCCGGGAGCAACTGCGCGGCCGCCGGCTGTGGCAGCTTGCGCCTGCCGAGCACCACCCCATCCTCGACCTCTACTTTCGCGACGAGGACTTCTTCCGGGTGCTGCCAGTCATGGACGATGCCCAGCGCGTGATCCGGCGGCTGCAGAGCCGCTACGAGGTCTTCATCGCTTCAGCCGCCATGGAGGTGCCTATCAGCTTTGCCGCCAAGTTCGCCTGGCTGGCCGAGCACTTTCCCTTCATTCCTCCCTCGCACATCGTCTTTTGTGGCGACAAGTCGATCCTGCGCGCCGATTTCCTCATCGACGACAACCCCCGCCAGCTCAGCTCCTTTCACGGCGAAGGGATCATCTACACCTGTCCCGCCAATATCCGCATCACGGGTTACCGCCGGGTGGACAACTGGCGGCAGGTGGAGACCATGTTTCTGGACCCTGAGCCTTGAAGCCGGCCGCGCGCCCAACCCAGCGCGGTCCAATCCGGTCCGGCAAAGATGCTAGGCTCAATGGCATGGACCCCTTGCGCCACGGCCGCCGGAGCGGTACGGGAGAGCTCCGTTCTCTGGCTCTCTGCGCGGCTCTTGCGCTAGCCGGCTGCGCCAGCCCTGGCCCTCCACGCGCGCCTTCGCTGCGCCTGCCGCAGCCGGTCAGCGACCTCACCGTGGAGCGCGTCGGAGACACGGTCCGACTGCACTTTACCGCGCCCTCGCAGTCCACGGACAAGATGGCCCTGCGCGGCTCGATTCCGGGCGAGTTCTGCCGCCAGCTCCCGCAGCAAAAAAGTTGCATCGCTGTGCCCTCTTCCAAAGTCTCCATCCCGGCCGGCAGCTCTGAAGATCAAGGCCCGTCTGAGGGAACTCACGCTCAGGGAACTCAGGGCTCGGCCTCTTCCAAAAGCCAGATCACCTGGATCGACAGGCTGCCCCCCAAGCTGGCCTCCGGGCCTGTCGAGCTGCTCACCTACCGGGTTCAGTTCTTCAGTCCGGCTCAACGTTCCGCCGGGCTCTCCAATCCTGCCTATACGGCTACCGGCCCGGCCCCGGCCCCGGTCACCGGCCTGCGCGCCCAAGGCACCCGTCTCGGCATCCTGCTGCGCTGGAACCCGGCGCCGTCCTCCGAGGCAGCTCCCGCAAGCGGCAGCGTCCAAGTGGTTCTGCGGCGGGAGGATCTATCCCCGGTGAAACCGCATCGACCGGCTCCAGCGAAGCCCAACGGCCAAGCCGCGGTGAAGTCGAGCTCCCATCTCAACGCCCAGCCCAAAGCCCAGCCCAAAGCTGCTGCCCAGCCGGCTGCGTCCGGCAAGCCCGCCCGGCCCAATGTGGTCTGGCTTCGGGCGAACGCGCCGGAGGCGAGCCGCGGACAGGCCGGGAACGACAACTCCCAGCAGACGCTGGACACCTCGATCCAGCCGGGCAGCACCTATCGCTACGCCGCGGAGCGCCGCCTGACGCTGCATCTGCCCGCAACCGGAAGCGGACAGAAAAGCAGCTCGACCGAAAAGGCATCCCTTGCCGCGGTGGCGATTCGGCTTCGCAGCGCGCCCTCGACGCCGGTGGTGTTTACCCTGCGGCAGATCTTTCCGCCGCCGCCGCCCACCGGCTTGACTGCGGCGGCCTACTTCAACCCCACGCCCTCGGGGACGCCATCAAGCTTCGCAGTGGATCTCATCTGGCAGCCCATCGACGCCACGGGCCTGATGACGCCCCTGGCCGGCTACAACGTCTACCGCCAGAGGCTGGATGCGAGCCTGCACCCGGTCGGCGCCCTCCGGCGGCTCAACACCTCTCCGCTGCCCACCCCGGCTTTCCACGACGCCACGGCCGACCCCGCTCTGCCTTATCGCTACGCTGTGAGCGCCATCGACATCCAGGGGAATGAGAGCTCCTCGGTTACCGCGCTGCTGCAACCCACCCGCCGCTGAATCAACAGGGCTGTTCCCGTGCCTGGCACACCCCGATGCCTCGGCCTCGGGGGCGCGAACAGAACCCTCGAGGCCGAGCCTTCTTCGCCCTTCGGCAAGAGCCTCCGCAAGACGATCGGATCCAGAGAAGATCGGATCCAGAGACGATCGGATCCAGAGACGATCGGATCCGGAGAGCGACAGGCGCGCCGGAAGATCGGGCTCACAGGGAGTTATCGGGCTCACAGGGAGTTATAGATCTCTCCCAAAGGAGTGAGATTGCCCTCGGCGTCGAAGAGCAGGGAGGTGGTCAATGCGTGAGAGCCCGCAGCTTTCTCCTTACTGTCGCCGGCGACCGGAAACCACGCGTAACCCCTCACCCAGGGAAGCTTGTCCATCTCGCTACAGACCGTTTTCATGAACTCGGCGGTCTGGCGGACGGTGTAGCGGTTGACGCCTCCGTGCTTGGCTTGCCAGTCCGCAACGGCGAACTCGGTGACCCAGACGGGGCGCTCATACGTCTGATGGAAGGTGTGCAGGCTGCGCAGGAAGCCCTCTGGATTGGGGCCAGGGTAACTGTGGAAGGCAATGGAGTCAATGCGCAGCTTGCGTTGACGCACGCCGTTCATGAACTCCTGCATCCAGGGGCCGTGCGCGTTGGCGGGGGCAGGGCTGACGAGCTCGGTGGCGATGCCTTCAAACTGTGCCCATGCATCCAGCGCCACCTTGACGGGAATATTGGACTGGTCACGGTGGTCGGGCTCATTGAAGCCCAGGAGGATGGATGGGTGCTGCGCACGCAGGTTGTCCAGGACGGCCGGAGTCTTCTCGGGGTTCCACCCCCAGACCATGGGGAGGAAGCGCATGGAAGGATGGGTGGGCGGCATGCCTTTGGTGGCTGGGTTGATGCCCCAGTCGTAGTACCAGGCGGTCTCCAGACCGGAGTTGAGCGGCGCTGCTCCGCCGAGGCCTTTTTTGCGATTCAAGGGGCGGGTGGCGCCTGCGGATGCCTGCGAAGCTGCGGCGGTAGCCAGAAGGGCGGAAGCGCCACGAAGGAAGGATCGGCGAGAGAACGGCATGAAGGACACCTCGAAGGATGGCTGGCGGACGAGCCGGGCTCGTGAGCCGCGTGGTGTAAAGGATTACACCCAGATGCTCCCCAGTATATAGACACGGCGGGCGCCGGCGCTGCATGGCCCAGCCGGCTGGCTCCGCATCCGGTTGTATGCTCAGAGCATGGCAGCCGGAAATCCGGAGAGGAGCATTGCAGTGTTCTGCGCCTCAGCGCTGGGCGCGCGGCGGGAGTACGCCGACGCGGCGGAGGCGCTGGGACGGAGTTTGGCTGAGCGCGGAGTGGGCCTGATCTACGGTGGCGGAAAGACCGGCCTGATGGGCGCCCTCGCCGCCGGGGCCCTTGCCGCCGGTGGTCACGTTGTGGGCGTGATTCCCCAGGTGCTGGTCGATCTGGAGGTGGCTCACGAGGGCGTCAGCGAGCTGCACATCACCAACACCATGCACACCCGAAAAGCTCTGATGGCGGAGAGGGCGGATGCATTCATTATTCTGCCGGGAGGGTTTGGAACCTTCGAGGAGATGTTCGAGGCGCTGGCCTGGCAGACGCTGCATCTGCACTCCAAGCCGGTGGTCCTTCTCAATGTTGCCGGCTTCTACGACGCCCTGCTCCAGTTCCTGGACCTCTGCGACAACGAAGGAATGCTGCGTGGCAACCGCGAAGTTCTCCTGGTTGCGGACAGCGCTGAGGAGGCCTTGCGTCTGGCAGGCGTGCAGTAGCCGGAGCCGGTTGCCGGCGCGAGAAACTGAGGCCGGAGTCTTTTTGCCTCGGCTGCGATCTCCGCGGCGGATCATCTCACTCCCAGGGTGGTCGTCAAAGCTGTTCCTGCTGCATACTTCATTCTGGAGGCAAGCGCAGGGATGAACGCGACAGGCCCAGAGGTAAATGCGATTGGTTATGCGGCTGCGACCATGACTACGGTCGCCTTTTTGCCGCAGATGCTGCGAGTGATCCGTCTGCGGTCAGCGCGGGAGATATCCTTGGGAATGTTTCTGATCTTTTCGGCGGGAACGTTCTTCTGGCTGATTTATGGAGTCCTGGCGCGCTCCGCGCCGGTGATGCTGGCCAACACCGTGACCCTTGGGTTCTCCCTGGCAATCCTGGTGCTGAAGCTGCGCTTTGACCGGCAGGAGCGGGCCAAGTAGCTGGGATTGCGCCAGAGGGGAAACCAAGCACTCCCCCACGCGGCCAACTCGCGGAGTCCAACGCGAGAGAAGAGAAGCACGGAAGTTTGCAGAGGGAGGCAAAGAGGGAGACAAGATGAGCCACGAAGGAATTCGAATGATTTCGCCCGATGCCCGCCCCGCCGAGAAGTCTCCGAAGCTGACTGGCGAAGCGATTGAACCTGTCCGGGTGCAGGTGGACAAGAGCGGCGGCACGGGGATGGTGATTCATTGGAAGGATGGCCACCGCAGCTCCTGGAGCTTTGCCTGGCTGCGCTCCGCCTAGA
>JAKART010000424.1 GCA_021819255.1 Acidobacteriota bacterium | reverse complement strand
CCGCTTTTTGGGCGCGGCTCCTGGCGAAAAATGGGGCGCAGAATGGCGCAGGGCGGCCTTCCTTGGCGCAGGGCAGCCTGCGCACCCCGGCCTTCGGCTAAACGATTCGCTCCATCTGCCGATAGGTAGATCATGTCTGATCCCCTTCGGCTACCGAATCTGTCTCCGGCAGCGGCCCCAACGCCGCAGGATGCGAATCCGCAGTCGCCGGCGCCGGCGCTTTGGCTGGATGGAGCCAGCGCCGCCATGACCCAGCTTCGCGGCCAGATCCGGCGAGTGGCTCCTTACTTCCGGACGGCATTACTGACCGGAGAACGCGGCTGCGGAGAGGAAGCCGCAGCTCGAATTCTGCACCAGTTCTCTCCGTTGAAGGACCGCCCGTTCGTCATCCTCAACTCAGCGGAGGCTGAGCGGCTGCTGAGCCGGCCGGATGCGCACGACGCGCTGGCCGGCAAAGGGATGTGCTACATTCCCCGCCCGGAACGGATCCCGAAGAACGCCCAGAATGCGCTGTTGCATCTGGTGCGCAAGTACGGCTCTCAGGCTCCGCGCATCGTCGCCTTTGCGGAGCGCGGCCTGCGTCCCCTGGTGAGCGCCAATAGCTTCTCCGCGGAGCTGGCGGACTGTCTGGGAGCACTGCGCATCGTGATCCCTCCGCTCCGCGACCGCCGTGAGGACGTTCCCCACCTGCTCACGCAGATCCTGGAGGGCATGGCCTCTCAGGCCGGGTCCGCCTCACCCCAGCTCACTCCGGCACTGCTGGAGGCGGCGCGCCGGCTTCCCTGGCCCGGCAACCTGCCCCAGCTCTATGCAACCGCAGAAGGCCTCTTCCAGCGCAGAGATCTCTCCGGCGCCAACTCCGTGCTGGACGCCTCTGACCTGGAGGCCGTTCTGGGCAACGCCCCCCAACCCTCCCCAAGCCATCGCCGCGAGACCCGCATGATGCGCCTCGATGACGTAGTCCAGGAGCATATTCGTTCCGTTCTTCTGGCCTGCAACGGCAACAAGCTGCGCACCGCCGAGGTGCTGGGCATCAGCCGCTCCACGCTCTACCGCATGCTGGACGCCTCCGCCAAGCCCGGCTCAGAGCCGCTGCTCTCCGCCCGTCTGGATCGCGCCGGATAACCGGCCGGACAGAGGATTCCCTCCCACGGCCGCAGACTCCCACAAATTCCCCCCTTCTGGAGCAACCGGCCAGGCCTCTCTCGCTCCCCGGGCAAGCGTCCCTCCATCTCCACGCCGCCAACGGTTGCGTCACAAGCCGGGCGACAACTCTCATCGCCCTGCCGTCAGACCCTGCCTCATCCAGCGCTGAGCCAACCACAGGGAGCGTGCCTGTCCCTTTGCTACCATTGGGTGGCAGATCCAACCATCGTCCGTATGGGAACCTCGAATTCGTCCTCCTCCAACTCTGCCCTTGACGGTCTGGAGGCCCAGCTCTGGGCCGCCGCCGACGCTCTGCGCAACAACATGGATGCGGCGGAGTACAAGCACGTCGTCCTGGGCCTGATCTTCCTCAAATACATCTCCGACGCCTTCGAGGCGAAGCGTGCTGAAGTGGTCGCTCTCGCTGCCGAAGGCGCAGACCCCGAGGACCAGGACGAATACCGGGCCGGGAACATCTTCTGGGTGCCCAAAGAAGGCCGCTGGTCCGTCCTCAAGGACAACGCGCCGCAGCCCGCCATCGGCAAGCTGGTCGATGACGCCATGGCGGCAATCGAGCGCGACAATCCCTCGCTGCAAGGGGTACTCCCCAAGGACTACGCCCGCCCTGGCCTCGACAAGCAGCGCCTCGGCCAGCTCATCAACCTGGTCAGCAACATCGGCCTCGGCGCTCCCGCGGACCGCGCCAAGGACGTCCTCGGACGCGTCTACGAGTACTTTCTCTCGCAGTTCGCCTCTGCCGAGGGCAAGAAGGGCGGCCAGTTCTACACCCCCTCGCACGTCGTCCGCGTCCTCGTCGAGATGCTCGCCCCCTACCAGGGCCGCGTCTACGACCCCTGCTGCGGCTCCGGCGGCATGTTCGTCCAGAGCGAGAAGTTCATCCAGGCCCACAGCGGACGCATCGGCGACATCTCCATCTACGGACAGGAGTCCAACTACACCACCTGGCGGCTGGCCAAGATGAACCTTGCCATCCGTGGCATCGACGCGCAGATCGGCCACGGCGACACCTTCCACGCCGACAAGCACCCCGACCTCAAGGCCGACTACGTCATCGCCAATCCGCCCTTCAACGACAGCGACTGGCGCGGCGACCTGCTCAAGACCGACAGGCGCTGGGTCTATGGCGTGCCGCCCGCCGGCAACGCCAACTATGCCTGGGTGCAGCACTTCATCGCGCACCTGGCGCCCACCGGGCTTGCCGGGTTCGTCCTCGCCAACGGTTCCATGTCCTCCAACCAGTCCGGCGAGGGCGAGATTCGCAAGGCCATCATCGAAGCCGATCTGGTCGATTGCATGGTCGCGCTGCCGGGCCAGCTCTTCTATGCCACGCAGATTCCCGTCTGCCTCTGGTTCCTCGCCAAGTACAAAAAGAACGGGCGCTTCCGCGACCGGCGCGGCGAGACGCTCTTTATTGATGCGCGCAAGCTCGGCGTCCTGAAAGATCGCGTCCACCGCGAACTGACCGATGCGGACGTTGCCCGCATCGCCGGCACCTACCATGCCTGGCGCGGAGACAAAGGCGCAGGTGAGTACGAGGATGTACCCGGTTTCTGCAAGGCCGCCAAGCTCGAAGAGATTCAGGGGCACGGCTATGTGCTCACGCCGGGGCGATATATAGACGCAGAGGATGCCGAAGATGACGGCATTCCCTTCGAAGAGAAAATGCAAACGCTCTCGGCCACTCTGCGCGAA
>JAKART010000423.1 GCA_021819255.1 Acidobacteriota bacterium | reverse complement strand
GCTTCGCAGAGCCTGATATCCGCCCGGGGCAAGATCGGGATAGGGCAGCCTCATCGTGTTCCTCTTCGCCGGTCAACCCATTTGCAGCCAGGGTGAGCTTTGGATAACAGGTTCATGAAACTCTCTTTCCGCAGAAGCTCTTCGCGAGATCCCAAGCGTTGCTACTCGTAGCGTAGCGCCTCGGCGGGCAAGACTCCCGCCGCTGAACTGGAAGGGTAGAGCGTTGCCAGAAGGCTCATGCCGATGCTCACCGATGCAACCACCAGACCATCCGCCAGCCGTGGGGCAAAGGGCAGATAGTCGATCGAGTATACACTTGCGTCCAGGTGAATGAACCGGTAGTGGGATCCCAGCAGGCTGATCCCATAACCCAAACCAAGTCCCAGCAGAGTGCCTACCCCTGAGATCAGCAGGCCCTGCAGCAGAAAGATCTTCCGCACCTGCTCCGTCGTAACCCCAAAACCCATCATCACGGCGATGTCCCGCGTCTTCTCCATCACCATCATCGTCAGCGCGATCAGAATATTGAGAGCAGCGACGACAACGATCAGGGCCAGCACGATGAAAGTGACATCCTGTTCCAGCTTCATGGCGCGGAACAGTTCGCGGTTCTGCTCGATCCAGTTCGTGGCTTGAAAGCCTGTACCACGCTCTTTTTGCGCCGTCTCTTCGATGGCCTTGCTCACCGGGATCGCCTGATAGAGGTCGTCGATCTTGAAGCTCAGAACGCTGATCAGGTCAGGCTCGGAAAACAGCCGCTGCGCGTCCGCCAGGCGCATGAGGGCGTAGCTGGAGTCATACTGATAGAAACCGGAGGAGAAGATGCCCACCACGCGAAACCTCTGGTAGCGGGGAACCAGCCCCAGCGGAGTCAGTTCGCCCTGCGGCGAGGTGACCAACACGGTGTCGCCTAGGCCTGCGCCCAGCGTCTCAGCCAGTTCATCGCCGATGACGATCGGCGGCGCCAGTTGACTCTGAGTGGAGCCGGGGTTGCGAGCCGGCGCCAGATCGGCTGCCGATCCTTCGTGAATCGCCTGAAGCAGGTTTCCCACGCGACGCTCGTTTCGCGGCAAGATGCCCTTGATCAGCGCTCCGCCGCTGCGAGCTCCGCGCGAGATGAGCACTTGCCCATACAACCCCGGGGCCACAGCCACCACATGAGGAACCCGAGCCAGACTGGCCATCAGCGACCGCCAATGGTGGATCCCGTCGCCGGCGGCGCTCATCAACTGTACATGGGCCGTGACCCCCACCAGTTGCTGTTGCATGTCGCGCCGCATCCCATTCGTGATGGAAAGCGCGATGATCAGGGCGCCCACTCCGGCCGCCACGCCGACCACGGAGATCACGGTCACCAGCCCCACGACGGCTTGGCGCCGGCGGGCACGGAGGTAGCGGGCTGCGACAAAAAGTTCAAAGCGCATCGTCGAGATGATCTTGTCTGGGCGGCGGTGAAAGCGGATTCTGCTCAGTTGGCCAGTACAGCACGGTAGCGGACCTGGTTCTTCTTGACCCTCTCCACGGCCTTGTTGGCATCCTTCATGGCAAACCGCTCGGTGATGGCCCGCACCTGGTGCCGCGCCGCTACGTCCAGCATCTCGTGCAGGTCCCGAGGACTCCCGGTTGGGCTGCCGGCGACGGCCTTCTGCCCCGGAATAAGGCTGAAGGGCGGAATCTGCAGGGGAGAAGGCGACGCTCCCAGGACCACCAGCGTTCCTTTGGGCCGCAGCAGAGCCAGAAAGCTTTGAAAGTCCTGATCGGCGGAGACCGTGGAGAGCAAAAGGTCCAGACTTCCCGTCGCTTTCTTGATCTCGCCGTTCTCACGGGTGTTCACAAAGTGGTCCGCTCCCAGTTTACGGGCCTCAGCCTCCTTGTCCTTGCTGCTGGAAAAGGCGGTGACCTCGCAGCCAAAGGCCCGCGCGAACTGCAAGGCCAGATGCCCCAGGCCGCCAATCCCCACCACGCCGATGCGCGAAGCGGGCCGGGCCAGAAGATTTCGCAGTGGACTGTACACCGTGATACCGGCACACAGCAGCGGAGCTACGTTTTCACTCTCCAGGGCCTCGGGCACCGGTATGGCGAACCGGGCGTTTACCCGGATGGAATCGGCATAGCCTCCATGGCGGCCCACACAGGTGGGTTGGGATCTGGGGCAGAGGTGATCGTCCCCTTGCCGGCACCACTCGCAGACACCGCAAGAGTCCGCTTGCCAGCCGACGCCGACGCGCGCCCCGACCTTATGGGTAGATACTTCGGATCCCACGGCAGTGACGGTTCCCACAATCTCGTGACCGGGAATAAAGGGATACTTGCTGAATCCCCAATCGTTGTTGATGAGATGAAGATCGGAGTGGCAGATGCCGCAGTGGGAGATTCGGATCTCCACCTCATGCGATCCCAATTCGCCGACGATGTACTTGTAGGGCAGGAGCTGGGCCCCCGCCGCATGGGCAGCTAATCCTCGAATCTCCGCCATGGAAGTGCTCCTCAACTCGGTAACGACCCGACAAAGAGCTTCAGCCGGGTTTCAGCCAGATGAAGTCACGTCGGAAGACCTCACGGTCCCTGAATCAAATCCAGACTTTTTTTTATTTTAGTACCGAAGCCAGGCGCACAAAATTGTATCTCCAGAGACCACGACTTTGTGTCATAATCGAGTAGCGCCTCTGGTCGGGACGACCCCCCACCGGTTGCATCCCTTGATAGGAGGCGCGATTTGAAAGCAAAGGGCCGGCTGGCACCCCCCAGCGGCCCTTTGTGTTTTAATACCCTCCAAAATATTCCTGGGATAACTCTTGCGTTTTGATCGCGGCGCGTTGTGTCGTCGTTCGTTGCAACCGGGCCATCGACAAAAAGGTTG
>JAKART010000422.1 GCA_021819255.1 Acidobacteriota bacterium | reverse complement strand
TTCCGATCTCCCGCCGGATCAGCCGAACCATGGATACATTGGGGAAGGCATGAGGATCAAGCTGCTGCGGCTCAAAGACGGCCTGCCTGCAAAAGGCGCTGAACTGACGACAGTGCGAAGTTTTTTGGGTGGCCAGGGATCAGGCAATACCAGTGGCTGGTCTCCAGATTCGAAGAAGTTCGCCTGGACGGAGTACGTGAAGGTTTCAGCGTCGGCAAGATAATCGCATTTCCAGACGCGCCTGAACCACAGGCCCACAGAAGCTACGCTCCAAGGAGAGATTGTGAAGATTGGCGTCTTTACTCCACTGCTTTCCGAACTTTCGTTATCCAGCGTTCTGCGCAAGCTGAAGACGCTGCAGATCGAGACGGTGGAGCTTGGTACAGGCAACTATCCCGGGGATGCTCATTGCAAGCTCTCCATGCTGGAGAATCCATCCGAGCTGCAGGAGTTCCAGAGCGTTCTGGCCGACCATGGTGCGACGATCAGCGCGCTCAGTTGCCACGGCAATCCGTTGCACCCCGTCCGCGAGCGCGCCGCGCATGACCGGGAGATCAGCCGGAGAACAATTCTGCTTGCCGAACGGCTGGGGATTCCCGTGGTCGTCGAGTTTTCAGGATGCCCGGGAGATTCGCCGCAGGCGACGGCCCCAAACTGGGTGACGTGCGCCTGGCCTCCGGATTATCCCAAGGTTCTGGAGTGGCAATGGAGGGAGGTCGTAGCTCCCTACTGGAGCAACCACGCAAAGTTTGCCGCGGAGCATGGGGTCAGGATCGCGATCGAGATGCACCCAGGATTTGTGGTCTACAGTCCGGAGACGCTGTTGAAGCTGCGCGCCCTGGCCGGGACCGAAGTTGGCTGCAACCTTGATCCCAGTCATCTCTTCTGGCAGGGCATTGATCCGATCGCCGCCATCGGCGCTCTGCGCGGCGCGATCTATCACGTCCATGCCAAAGACACGCAGATGTATCGTGGCAATTTGGCTGTAACCGGCGTGCTGGACACCAAAGCCTATACCGATGAGCAACGCCGCGCCTGGATCTTCCGCACCTGCGGTTATGGCCATGGGGCGGAGTGGTGGAAGGAGTTCGTCTCCACGCTGCGTCTCTACGGCTATGACGGTACACTCTCCATCGAGCATGAAGACAGCCTGCTCTCGCCCGAGGAAGGGCTGACCAAGGCGGCGCAGTTCCTCAACGAGATTGTGATCTCCCAACCGGCGGCAACGGCGTGGTGGGCATAGGGGCAGCGCTGCAAAAGAGAAGAAGAATGGATGGGGACAGTGGCCGCCCGGCGGGCTCTCTTCGATAGGTCTCCAGGGAGGTTCTCAGACCCGCCGGGCTGATCAAGATCACGGCCGGAGTCTGGAGTCTGCCTCTTGGCTCGCCTGCTTTCGCTTACCTGTAAGGACAATGACGGCAGCCGGTGTTGCAGCAGAAGCCTCTGCGCAGGTGGTAGGCGGCGGTGAAGACCAGATAGGGACCCTCCATGTAAAAGTCTTCCGGCAGCAGGGGGATTCTCTGCTTGCGCGCCGCCTGCTCCGTCGGCCTTGCCGATGGCCGCGCGGCGGAGATCGCGGATTCTGCCTGCTTGACGTCCTCACCGCAATCGCTCATCGCTCTTCTCGAAAGGCTCGGCACATGGCTGGGGCAAGCCTGACGGCTCACCAGAGTCTTTATTGTATCCGCGCGATCACAGCCGGGGATCGAGTGTTGGAGGGCCGCGGCAGGGCGGCAGCACGGTTCGCTGCGCGCATCAGACCAGGCCGAGGAAGCGGTTGGGAGCAAGTCCCGCGCCGGGGAAGACCAGATCGAGATTCCTGGCTCCCATCGTCTGCGTGACCAACTCGGCCAGCACCTGGCGATAGTCGGTGGTCAGCGCCAGATCGCGCCCCTGATTGAGCTGCTCGTTGCTGAGGCCCGGCCAGCGGCCGTAGACCTTACCGCCTTTCACTGGCCCGCCGAGCACGAAGATGGCGTTGGCGTGTCCGTGGTCGGTGCCGCCGGTACCATTTTCTCGAGCGGTGCGGCCGAATTCAGACAACGTGACCAGAGTGACGTTTTCGGCGCTGTCGCCCAGGTCGCGCCAGAAGGCCGCGATACCGTCAGAGAAATCGCGCAGCCGGTTGGCAAGCTGACCCTGAACGCCCCCCTGCGCCTGATGCGTGTCCCAGCCCAGAATATCCGTAAAAGCGGCCTCCACGCCGAGATTGGCCTTGAGCAATTGCGCAATCTGCCGCATGGAGCTTCCAAACTCGCTGTGGGGATAGTTGGCTCCGTTGGCGGGTTGGTAGTGCGCGGGGTCCGCGACGCGTAACATCTTTACCGCGTCGAAGGTCTCATCGCCGGCGGCGCGCAGAAGTTGATCGCCGGTTTCGGCATACATCGCTTCAAAGGCCTGGGCAGCCGGCGAGAGTGTGGGTCCACGGCCGGCCACGGCGAAGCTGCTCAGGTTGGCGATGGCGATGGCTGGTACGCGTCCCATGAGCGTCAGCGGAACTTCCGATCCGAGAGCCAGCGCGCGAAAGGCGGTGTGGGGTTGGCCGCAGCAGGCATCCTGCGCCTGCAGCGCGCGGTTCAGCCAGCCGTCGCGCGTGCTTTTTACATCCGGGGTGCCCGCTTCCATATAATCCTGGGCGTCGAAGTGCGAGCGGTTCATGCTGGGAGATCCTGCGGCGTGCACAATGGCCAGGTGTCCCTGCCGATAGAGCGTCTGGAAGGACGCCAGCGCCGGATGCAGGCCGAAGAAGCCGTCCAGGTCAAGCACCTGGTTCTCCGGAATGGCGATGGTTGGGCGCATCGCGTAATAGTTCTTCTCGCGATACGGAACCACGACGTTCAAGCCGTCGGCCGCGCCGCGCCCCA
>JAKART010000013.1:4663-13959 GCA_021819255.1 Acidobacteriota bacterium | reverse complement strand
TTCCGATCTGAGGGCGTTTGGCGATTTTCACTCGGGGCATG
Organism: Acidobacteriota bacterium; assembly: GCA_021819255.1. GTDB lineage: Bacteria > Acidobacteriota > Terriglobia > Terriglobales > Acidobacteriaceae > Granulicella. Next base: position 13,918 of record JAKART010000013.1, on the reverse strand, counting down.
GTTCGGGACCTATCTGGAACGAGGTTGGCTTTCCGCGCCACGCCACCGCGCGCTGGAACTACGGTAGACGCCGTCGCACAGCTTTGCGACGGGAGATGGCTGCGAGGACTCCGGCCGCTCCGCACCTGGTCCATTTTCTCCTTCCGGCGCAAGACCACCGGCTGGATGTGAACCCCTGCCGCTTTCCTGCTTCCGCAGACACAGCCGGATTTGTGAATGATTCTCACCAATTGATTTAATATTTTGAACTTTTCCCAGTGCGGGTCCTGTCCCTACTCTAAAAGAGCATGATTCCAACGAGAAGGCAGAGGAGGAGTTGTCATGGCATCCTCAGCAGCGCAAAGACTCTCGCAACGGATGAACTCTTGGAACGGATGGACTCTCGCAACGGATGGACTCTTGGAGCGGATGAACTTCTGGAGCGAATGGACTTCTGGGAGGCGACCTGCCCGAGCCGTCGAGCGCTCTCCTGCCAGGCAGACAGCCTGTTCTCCGCCAATGGCTCCCTTGCAGAGTTTCCGGCCGGCGGCCAACCATCCCGAGAGCTACGTCTGGCCTTTACTTCTCCATTCCACCCGATTCCTGTGGAATGCATCGACTTTGTCCGCGCTGGTCCTGATGCCCGATCAGAGAAGCGGCTTGCGGCAGCAGTTTTCAAAATGTAAGGTTTAGGGTTAACACAGTAAGGATGTGCGGCGATGGCAGAACCAAGCTCCTCATCGACACCCCTTTGTCTCGATCGCAAGCACCCGCTTGCGATCCGGTGGATGCATTGGGTCAACTTCCCGGTGCTCATCATCATGATCTGGAGCGGTCTGCTCATCTACTGGAACGATTCAGACAACGCGTACCGGCACCCGCATGCGGTCTACCGAATCGGCATCGGCAGGCTGACGGTCTTTCGCTTCTTTCCAGACTGGTTTTGGAAGGCGATCAACGCTCCGTATCACGTGACACAAGGCCTGGGGCATCATTTCTTTTTCATGTGGATCTTCGCGGCAAATGGGATTGCTTATGTCGCCTTTCTTGCCATCTCCGGAGAATGGCGTTTTCTGATACCCCAGAGACGCAGCCTTGGCGACGCTGTCCAGGTCACTCTCGTGGATCTTCATATCCGCAAAGGGTTGCCCCCGCAGACCAAATACAACGGGGCGCAACGCATTGCCTATACAGCCGTGATCCTGATGGGAGCCGGAATGTTAGTGACCGGTTTGGCCATCTACAAGCCTGCGCAGCTCCATTGGCTTACCTCGCTTCTGGGTGGCTATGAGATGGCGCGATGGGAACACTTCTGGATCACCATGGGTTTCATTGGATTCTTTTTCATTCATGTCGTTCAGGTCATTCTGGCCGGCTGGAACAACTTTCGAAGCATGGTTAGCGGGTTGGAGATCAAGAGCGCGAAGGATGTTTCACTCGAATCCGAGAGGAGGTCATGGTGACATCCGGACACGACGAAGACAATCCGACAACCTCTGGTGGCTCCGGTCAAGCGGACAAGCCAGGGTTTGCGCCAGCCGCCTCCGCCGAGGTCCGCTCGGACGATAGCTTGGCGCAAAATGGAATCTCTGGGGGCGGGAGGGCCGCCGGCGGCTCCGCGCCGGCGATGAGCAACGGCGGCGGAGAGCCTCGGCTCGATTCCGAGATTGAGAATGAGGCGGTACTCCACCGCTCACGAAGCCGAACGCGGCGATCGTTTGCAGTGGCTGCCGCCGCCGCGGCGGCTGGATACAGCCTTTACCACTGGCTTGACACGCTTCCTGCCATCGGTGAACAGCAGGAGGGTTATCGGAATGCCTTCGACTTCAACGCGAGACTTTCGCGAGCTGTCTTTGATGATCGCGGGCTCTCTCCGACGTATTCACGTTCAAAGGCTGAGAACCTGAGAGTGAATGGCGTCTATGGCTTGAAGATGATGCTCGAACCCTCCAGCTATCGTCTCCAACTGGTGGGTTCCTCAGCCACACCGGCCCACCCAAGGTACGTTCGCGATGTTACGGCCTGGGAGTACATCTACCTGCCGGAGAAGTCTGCGGAGGACGCGGGACACGACACGAAGACTCCTCCGGAGTCCGCCCTAACATCCAAGAAGATGGCGCCGGCGAGCATGATGAAGCAGGCCCGGATGGAGGAGAACCGCGGCGTGCGGATGCCGCGCGGCAGAGAGGAGGCCGGGGAGAGCTATTCGACGCTGCCGATTGGAACCCCAGGGCTTCTGCTGACGATGGAGGACGTTCTGAAGCTGCCGCGTTATGAGTTCGTAACGCAGTTCAAGTGTATTGAGGGCTGGAGCCAGATCGTGCATTGGGCCGGCGTCCGCATGGTGGACTTTATGGAAGCCTACCCGCCTGCGAGGATCAAGGGCAGGGAGCCGAAGTTCGTCTATATGGAAACGCCGGATGGGGATTACTATACCGGATACGATATCAACGTCTGCCGTCATCCCCAGACTCTTCTGGCGACCGAAATGATGGGCGCGCCGCTTACGCAGTATCACGGCGCACCACTTCGCCTGCACATGCCGATCAAGTACGGGTACAAGCAGATCAAACGCATCGGCTTGATCAGCTATACCGACGACAGGCCCGACGACTACTGGACGAAGCTCGGCTACGACTGGTATGCAGGCTTGTGAGAAAGGATGTCCGGAAAGGTCAGTGTGGAGGATGCAACTTGAAGAATATAGCCTGAAGCGAATCGAGAACGCATCCGACCGGACGAATCTCTTTGAAGACTGTGCATGGCTGTATGAGCTATGCCGTGAATATCTTTTTCGAGACCACACCGAACAGATCATCCACTCGCTGTTTCCGTCGGGCCTGCCTGCGCAGTCAGCGCAGGTATTGGAGGTCGGGTGTGGGCCGGGCTTTTACGCCAGGCGGCTGGCGCGGCGCTTCGAAGATCTGGATCTTTTAGGTATTGACCGCTCGCCGCGAATGGTCTCTTCCGCCAGGCGACGCGCCAAGGCGGATGGGCTCACCAACTGTCGATTTGTGGTTGGGGATGTAGAGCAGTTGTGCGATTTCGTGGAGCCTGTTGACGCCATCATCAGCTCCCGTCTCCTGCTTGTGGTCACAGACCCTTCGCGGGTTATGGCAGAGCTGTTTCGGGTATTGAAGCCCGGAGGAAGTCTTTTTCTGGCGGAGCCGACAGCACGCGTCAAGACGCACCTTCCACTCTCAGCCATGCGTTTGGTGTACGCGCTGATGCCGCCATCTCGCCGGCTGAGCGGACCCTGGACGGCAAATATCCTGGCTTCGCGCCAGTTTCGTGATCTCATCCACTCCCAACCATGGCTTCGTTGCTCTTTCCAAAGGCATGGAGACTATCAATGTTGCGTTTGCAGGAAGGGCTTCCCCGAGCCGGCGGATGCGGACGAGCTCCTCATGGCGGCTGGGAGCATCTCCGACGATTCGAGGAGATCTCCATAGTGCCGCTTCCCATCCTCGACCCACGTCACTACGATGCTTCATTTGGTTCGACCTGCGCTTTGGCGATCATGGCGAAGGCGCCGGTCCCAGGCAAGGTAAAGACCCGCCTTTCTCCGCCTTTAACCGCTGAACAAGCGGCTCATCTCAATCGATGTTTTCTGATGGACACGACCGCGAACATCAGCGCCCTAGCCTCAACCTATCGCTGCACCGGTGTGATCTCATATACTCCGGTTGGGGCTGAGCACCTGTTCGACGGCTTGCTTCCGGAAGACTTCCGGCTGGTGCCGCAACGAGGAAACGGATTTGGCGAGCGGTTGCAGGCAACAGCTCAGGACCTTTTCTCTTGTGGCTTCGGGTCCATTTGTCTTGTCGACTCGGATTCGCCTACGCTGCCTGCTGAGGCGTTTCTTACCGCGGTCGAGACACTGGAGAAGCCGGGCGATCGGGTTGTCGTCGGACCTTCGCACGACGGTGGCTATTACTTGATCGGAATGAAGCGGCTGCATCCCGAGTTGTTTGCGGATATTGCCTGGAGCACAGAGACAGTGTTTGAGGAGACGGTAGCGGCCATCCAGCGGATCGGCGTTGAACTTGTCACGTTGCCGCTGTGGTACGACGTGGACGACGCGGCTACGCTCGCAACGCTCCAGGACGAATTGATTCACCATCGCGCGCCTTCCTTCGCCACGCTGCATGGCTATGCTGCCAGAACAACCCAGGCGTTTCTTCGGCAACTGGATTGGCAAGCATGAACGTCAAGTCTTTGCGACCGATCCGCCGTCCCGGTCCATGGTTGACAAATGCTCTGCTCGTTGTTCTTGGTGCCGGCATGCTTGCCTTCACAAGACAACTGATCATTGAATTCCATAGATTCGAGATTGGGTTCTCCGGCGTCGCAGGATGGTCCGTCATTCTGTTTGCGCTGGCGGCGGTTACCGTTCTCTACCTGCCGGCCAATCGCTTGACGTTACCGCTGATTCTCGTTTTTGGGGTAGCCTTCCGGCTGACCACGCTCTTGCCGGCGCCGATGATGTCATCCGACATCTATCGATACGCCTGGGACGGAGTGGTGCAACACGGCCACATCTCCCCTTATCGCTATATTCCGGCGGATCCGGCGCTTGCCTTCCTGCAGCGCTCCCACGCAGACCTCTTTGACCACATCAATCGAAGGAACTATGCGCACACGATCTATCCACCGATCGCCCAGATGATCTTTTATCTCGTCACCTGCATCAGCGCGTCGGTGACTTTCATGAAGCTGTCGATGATTCTGTTTGAAGCAGTGACGGTCTATGCACTTGTGAAGATATTGCGGAAGCTGGGACGCAGAAGTGAACAGGTGCTGCTCTACGCATGGTGTCCGCTGCTGATCTGGGAGATCGGCAGTTCCGGACACGTGGACTCCTGCGCTATGGCATTCATGATGCTGGCGATTCTTGCGCGGCTTCGCCAGAGGCCTGTCGCAACCGGTCTCTTTTTAGGCGCGGCGGTCCTCATCAAGTTCTATCCCCTGATCCTGCTTCCCGCTCTTTGGCAGCGCAAGGACCTCAAGATGCCCGCGGCGTTGGCCGCCCTGGCAGCCCTCGCGTACGCCTGCTATGCCAGTGCTGGACGGCTGGTATTCGGCTTCCTGGGCGGTTACGTCCAGGAAGAAGGGATTAATACAGGGTCCCGATACTTCCTGCTTGATCTCGCGCGGGGTCTGCCCGGGCTTGAACATCTGCCGATGGTCTTCTATCTGAGCCTCATGGCGGTCTTGTTCTCGGCTCTCGCGCTCTGGAGCTGGCGAATGGCCACGGGCGAAGCCGGCAGTTCTGGGGCCGGCTTCTGGGTCCGGACCTTTCATCTTCCTCCGCAAGCTCAGTTCCTTCCTGGCGTCTTGTTTCTCTCCTTTGCCATGATGCTCGCGTTTTCTCCACATTATCCGTGGTATGTCGCCTGGCTTCTTCCGTTCTGTGTCCTGTTGCCGAATCTTTCGGTCTTCAGCTACGCGCTCGGGTTATTTTACTTATCGGCCACGGCGCTTGGCGCCGGCACTCTTTTATCACAATATCGACTCAACTGCGTTCTTTATGGCGGAGTAACTCTGGTTGTCCTTGCTGAGCTGGCGTTTCGCATCTGGCGCTATCGCAGACCGCGATCCTTCGAGGCCATCGCGTGACCGGGTCCGGCATCTCCGTCATCATTCCTGCCCTGAACGAGCGCGAGTCCATCGGGCAGGTGGTCGCCTCCCTGCCATGGCCGATGATTGACGAGTGCATCGTTGTCGATAACGGATCCACCGACGGCACGGATCAGGTTGCGCGGCAGGCGGGAGCCAGAGTCGTATACGCGCCGCAGGGTTACGGCTCTGCGTGCAGCGCCGGCGCAGAGGCGGCGCTTGCCACCAGCGACATTCTGGTATTTCTGGATGGGGACGGGAGCGATGCCGTGGAAGAGCTTCCCAACCTCGTCGAACCGATTCAAACCGATTGTGCGGACTTTGTTCTGGGGTCGCGAATCCGGGGCGGGGCGGAGCCAGGTTCCATGCTGGGTAGCCAGATCTTCGCAGCTCACCTGGTCGGGTTTCTCCTTCGCATCCTGCAGGGAGTCCGTTACACGGACATGGGCCCGTTTCGAGCGATTCGAAGGTCGAGTCTTCAGCGGCTGCCAATGTCCGAGATGACGTACGGATGGAACATCGAAATGCAGATTCGCTGCGCACAGCATCGGCTGCGCATCCAGGAGATTCCGGTGAGCTACCGTTGCCGCATCGGAGGCGTCAGCAAGGTGTCAGGAGACATGCGCGCGTCTATGAAGGCGGCATGGCGCATCGTTGCCGTGGTGCTCCGAATCGGAGCCTCACGCAAGCGCCGCTGATTTCGTGACGCTCTGCACGATGCCCTTTTGCCGCAACCCAGCCTCTGCACCGGCAAAGTAGTCTTCGACCGTTCCCTGGGTTTTGATCCAGGCGATGTAGCGGTCGATGCCTTCCTCCAGCGCAATCTGCGGCTGGTACCCGATGGTCTGGATCCGGGAGATGTCCGAGATCAGCGAGCGGATCTCTCCAGGCCGAAATTCCCCACGGGCAATAGGGTCGATACTCACCCCAAGCTGCCGGGCGATGATGGAGGCGAGATCGCGCACGCTTGTCGCCCGGCCGCTGCCAACGTTCACCGGCATTCCATCGAGCTTGTCGGAGGCGGCGACCAGCAGGTTGGCCCGGGCGATGTCTTCCACAAAGCAAAGATCGCGCGTCTGTCCTCCATCTTCATACATCACCGGCGGCCGGCCGTTCAGCAGGCGGGTGCAAAAGATCGCAATCACCCCTGTGTAAGGATTGAAGAGAGACTGCCTGGGTCCGTACGTGCACGAGTAACGCAGGGCGACCGTTGGTATGCCGGTCTGCTTGCCCCACAACAGAACCAGCCGCTCTTGATCCACCTTGGTGAGGGCGTAGACCGTCTCGCCTCCACCGGGCGTCTCTTCAGGGGTTGGAATCGATCGGGTCGGACGCCCGCACTGTGGACAAGGCACCTCAAAGTGGCCGCTGCGCAACTGTTCCGCGGGCCGCAACAGAGGCGCTACCCTCCCATGAACTTCACACTCTGCCGCACCTTCGCTGTACACCGCCTGCGAGCTGGCAACGATCACCTTGCGAATCGGCAACTTGTGGTCTCGAATGATCTCCAGCATCTGTGCCGTGCTGAAGCTGTTTACGAGCACATACTTCGCCATCTCCGGCATATAGCCGCCATAAGCCGCCTGGTGAAAGACGACATCGACGCCGTGAAGGGCGGACAGCATCGTGTCATAATCCTGCACATTGCCGTGCAAAAACTCCGCCTGGGGATGAATCCATGCAGGCTTCCCCTGCTTGTGCGTTTGCGGCTCAAGGTTATCCAGAATTCGTACCCGCCATCCATCCCTCACGAGGGCATCGACGATGTGAGAGCCGATCAGTCCAGCTCCACCCGTGACCAGAGCGCGCTTCTGAGCATCCACCATCGCCCGATTATAGCGGATATATTCTGTGCAATCTTACCTTGCGAAGGCACCGCCGCCGGCAGGCACCACACCCACAGATTCGCCGCGCAACGGCTGTCGGCCCCCGGCGGAGCACCGGCGGCGTTGATGCGCGCAAAACTCCCGGAACGCTCAGCCGGCTAAGGGACACGCCGGCTCAAGGGCGCAGATGGAAGATTCGAGCACCTACGGATCGCGCAATGACTCGAAACACACCATTCACGCTTCCATTGGGCAGCGGGTGAGTGACGCGAATGCCGATGATGCGCATTTCACAATCAGCATTCTTCATTGGGCTTGTCGGCCGCGAGGCGTGGTTAGAAATACTCAACGATTGATTCAATATTTGGAACTTGTGTTCGCGCCGGCCAAACCCTACGTTACTCGTAGAGCGTCGTAGTTAGAGTTCTCCTGAACAGGATTTTGCATGTCACCTTCAGCACCGCAACGAGCGCCGCAACTTACCTGCTATCGAACAGCGACTGTCAAAGGCCACAAGGTGTTTTATCGCGAAGCCGGGGATCCCAGCTCTCCCACCATCGTTCTCTTGCATGGGCTTCCTACGAGCAGCCAGATGTTTCGAGATCTGATTCCTGCTCTTGCCGGCCGGTTTCACCTGATTGCTCCCGACTATATCGGCTTCGGCCACTCCGATGCTCCAGCGAGGGGCGACTTCGAGTACACCTTCGATCATCTTGCAGACCATGTGCGCGGCCTACTCGATCAACTCGGTCTCAAGTCGTACATCCTCTACATGCAGGATTACGGCGGGCCGGTAGGTTTTCGCCTCTTCGCCAGGAAGCCCGAAAAGGTGAAGGGATTCATCATTCAAAATGCCAATGCCTACATGGAAGGGGTAGGAGACGCTCCCAAGAAGGTGCTGTTGCCACTGTGGGAGAAGCGCACGCCGGAGACGGAGAAGCCCGCGCGAGAGTTTGTCAGCCTGACAGGCACAAAGTTCCACTGGCTGGTGGGCGCGAATGATCCCGAGGCCATCAATCCGGACAACTGGGTACTGGATCAGGCTCTGCTCGACCGTCCTGGGGTGCAGGACTACCAGGTTGATCTGCTGGAGAACTACAAGTTCAACATCACACTCTACCCCGAGTGGCAGGCCGCCTTCCGCGCGCACAAGCCGCGGACGCTGATTGTCTGGGGCAAAAGGGATCCGTTCTTCGTGCCGCCCGGGGCGGAGGCCTACCTGCGTGATCTGCCGGAAGCCAGGCTTGTCTGGCTGGATGCCGGGCACTTTGTGCTTGACGAGAACCTGCATACGGTGGCGGAAGAGATAAAGGCATTTTTCGGCGGCTAGACCATTTTCCCTGAAGGTGTAAGCAAGGGGAACGACTCCTGTGGGCGTTTTCCTCAATGAAAACGCCACGGAACGCCCGCTTCCGTACACCCATCATCAGGGAAAAGGGTCTAAGCGCCTCCACGTTCTGACCGCGAATCGAGACAGAACAGCAAGAGCGGCACCATGATGAAGACTTGGTGGCGCCGCACAGGCTCTACAGGAGAGTTCCAAAGAAATCATGCAACGGTTTAAAGAAAAACGGGTCCTTGTGACAGGCTCCGGCAGGGGAATTGGCGCGGCGATTGCACGTCGTTTCGCGCTCGAGGGCGCTCGGGTATACCTCACTGCCCGGAGTCGCGAAGAGCTTTCCTCCACCTACCTGGAGCTGCGGGCTGTTGCATCCCAAGTGGAATTTACGGCTCTGGATTTGACTGGGAGCGATGCTCCTGCGAAGCTTGCCGCTTGCGTCGAGCAAACGTTTGGGGGTCTTGACATTCTTGTCACCAATGCCGGGGAGAT
>JAKART010000013.1:0-4653 GCA_021819255.1 Acidobacteriota bacterium | reverse complement strand
GATCTCTTTCTCGAGCTGGAAGACGACGACTGGGCTACAGGGTTTGGATTGAAGCTCTTTGCAAATCTTCACGTCATCAAGAAGACCTGGACCATGCTGAAGGCCGCGGGCGGTCATCTGATCATGATCGGCGGAGGCACGGCGCGAATGCCGGAGCGCCATCTCGCACTGGTGTCGGCCATCAATGGCGGCATAGCTGCATTATCGAAGTCCGTTGCCGAGCAGGGCCTTCAGGATGGCATTCACGTCAATCTGGTCCAGCCAGGCACGATCCAGACCTCGCGCCGCAGGAAGATGATGGAGAAGCTGGCCGCGCAGGAGGGCATTGCGTTTGCCACGTATCTTTCTGAAGCGGCGCGTCGCTTGAAGATCTCCCGTCTGGGTGAAGCGGCTGACGTAGCGGAGGCCGTCGCCTTTCTCGCCACAGAGGAAGCGAGATGGATTCATGGAGCCATCATCGATGTCGATGGCGGACAGAACAAGAGTGTTTGACCTTCAAGGTTCGGCTGGATGGAACTGTTCTTTGCCTGAATCAACTTGCGAGAGTGCGGCCCATGTTCACAATACGGCACAAAATCGCGTTGGCGGCTCAGAAGCTATCGCCCGATGCTGCTTCGCCGCCTGGCTTGGATCTTGGGTTTCGCCGGGATCTGGCCTTTCCCAGATTGAGCGAAGAGATGCTTGATCGACTCATCTCCTACGGCCAGGAAGAGGCTGTCCCGAAAAACACTTGCCTGTATCGATATGGCGATCGGGACACGGACATGTTTGTAGTCCTAAAGGGTGAGATTGAGAGCCGGCTTCCGGTGAAGGGAGGAGGCTCGAAACGCTTCCGCTTGTTGCGCGCTGGAGACTTTACCGGCGAACTCAACGTTTTGAACACCCAGAGATGCGTTGCCGAAGCACGCACCGTTCCGGCCAGCCGCCTGGTGCGAGTCTCACGCATGAACTTGCGCAAACTGATGCGTGCCGAGGGCGATCTGGCGAACATCATCGTCTCAGCGTGTATCTGGCGCCGGGTCGCCATGATCGGCGATCCATCCACGGGAGTCGTCGTTCGGGGATGCGAAGGCGATCCGGATCTACTGAACATCCGCCGCTTTCTGGTCCGCAACTATTATCCCCACCGGATGGAGGAGATACCAGCCAGGAATGAGTCCGGCGACTGCCCCGCTGATCCAAAGACGCCGGAGGTCGAGCTTCTCGATGGCCGCGTCCTGATTCGGCCGGCCATCTGCGATCTTGCTGACGAGTTGGGTATTACCGAACTTCCCGAGCCTCACACGATCTATGACGTCGCGGTTGTCGGAGCAGGCCCTGCGGGCCTTTCCGCCGCCGTCTACGCTGCTTCTGAAGGACTATCCACAATTGTCGTCGAAGGCAACGCTCCTGGAGGACAGGCCGGAACCAGCTCGAAGATTGAAAACTACCTCGGCTTTCCGACCGGCATATCGGGGGCGCAGCTGGCGAGCCGCAGCCATCTCCAGGCGCTCAAGTTCGGGGTTCACTTCGCCATTTCTCGCGACGTGGTGAGCGCGGCGCAGGAGAATGGCATCCATCGGCTGATGCTTGCGGGTGGTCTGGCTGTTTGCACGCGCTCGGTGGTGATCGCCAGCGGCGCTCGGTACCGGCGGCTCAACGTGAGGAACGTAGAGGACTTTGAAAACCGGGGGTTCTTCTATGCCGCGACGGCGATGGAATCCCTGCTCTGCCGCGAACGGGAGATCATCGTTGTAGGAGGCGGGAACTCCGCTGGACAAGCCTCGATCTTTCTTTCAGGGTTTGCGAGACAAGTGCATCACATCGTTCGCGCGCCGTCTCTCAAGAGCAGCATGTCACAGTATCTCGTTTCCAGGATCGAACGTTGTCCGAATATCACTCTGCATCCTCATACGGAGATTACCGAGTTGGAGGGTGAGGAGGCACTTGAGTTTGTTACGTGGACGAATCGGAAGACTGGCGCGTCGGTTCGAAAGCCGATTTCCAGCGTCTTTGTCATGATCGGCGCGGAGCCAAACTCCGGTTGGGCGTACGGCGCCGTCAAGCTCGACGACAAGGGATTTGTTGTCACCGGCGGCCAATGGGGATTTGAAGCCACATCGTACGCGACCAGTGTTCCCGGCATCTATGCGGTCGGCGACGTCCGGGCAGAGTCCGTGAAGCGTGTTGCTTCGGCGGTGGGTGAGGGTTCTGTGGTCATAGCGGATATCCATCGGTATCTGGCCCGGAGACACCGTGACTTTCCAGGCTAGGTAAGAATCAAGGAGGGTTAGCAACTTTTGTTCGATGGTGTAAGGGAAACGCACATCGCAAGTTCGAGCAACAATATCCACTGCAAGAGGGTGAGCCGTGCCGATGAGCCGTGAGGAGTTTGCAGAGGCATATCCGACCCTTTTCCATATTTCGCTTGCGCAGGACATGAGACAGATAATGCGACATGGACTTCTCAGCACAACAGCCTTGTTGGACCGATGCGAAATCTATGGCAGTCAACGATTCAACATTGAAAGCTGCCCACGGCCTCGCCCGGTGCGCATCGGTCACAGCATTTATGGGGAATTTCTGATCAACGACCAGGCTCCCATGAATGTCAAGGCGCTTGCGAAATGCTTGACCGACGTTTCGCTGGAGCAATGGTGCAGATCGCTCAACCGCCGTGTTTTCTTTTGGCCAACCCAAGAGCGGCTTGCGAAGCATATCGGAGCAAGGCTGGCAGTTATGCGTCCAAGAATTGTGTTTACCTTCCATACAAGGTCGGTGTTTGAGGTTCTTGATTTCGATTCGTTTGAGTTTTCTCCGATCAACTCGGGGAGCACGATGCGCAGGGCTGCCTTGAGAGGCTCGTCAACATTTCTGAAGGCTCACGACTATCCGTTTCAGGAACGGCGTAAGCGACGAGGAATAGCGAATGCCATTGCAGAAATCACTTATCCGTATGCGGTCACCTCAGCACAGATAGGTGCGATATGCATGACAAGCAAGATCGTTCCGCACCCACCGGCGTCCCCAATGGTTGCCGGGTTTTCTGAATCGAATACAAAGGAAATCAAATGACAACTCCAGTCGATACTGTGCGCACCTTCTATTCCGCGATTGCAGCGGGTGATACCGGCAAGATGGTCGAATTAATGACCTCCGACATTGAATGGATCTCGGTTGTCGACTTCGACGTTCAGGAGAAGGGGCCGGTCGAGGTCATGACAAAGGTCTTCGCTCCGCTTATGCAGGAATGGGAGAGCTTTTCGCCCGCGCCGTCTGAGTTTCTTGTAGACGGTTCAACGGTCGTCTCTCTGGGGCGCTTCACGTGCGTTCACCGCGCGACGCGCAAACGCGCCGATCTTCCATACGCGCATGTGTGGGATGTTCGAGAAGGAAAGATCTGGCGTCATCGTCAGTATCTGGATACGATGGCACTCGAAGAGGCTCGACGCAAATAGCACCAGGGCTCGTTACTGAAGTGTGTCGGCAATGACGCTTTCTGGCGTAGCCTTTGCATCTTGCCTCGGGGTTTCACAGCTTTCGGGGCGCCATCTCCAGGTCTTCCTCGCAGGAGCGATCAGCAGGAATTAGACCATTTTCCCTGATGACGGGTGTACGGAAGCGGGCGTTCAGTGGCGTTTTCATTGAGGAAAACGCCCACAGGAGCCGTTCCCCTTGCTCACACCTTCAGGAAAAATGGTCTAGCCGCCATTTTCGGCTCATGGAAGGAGCAGAACCACATTCTCGAATCGAGAGGAGCAGCGCGATGAGCCATCTATCGAAGTACGTTTGTGCCGCTACTCTTTTGGCAGGTGCGGCACAAGCCGCGCCGATCCCTTCGACGGACGCGACGACGACGTATCGTTGGGTAAAGGTTGACGGAGTCAAGATTTTTTATCGGGAAGCAGGCCCAAGTGACGCTCCAACCATTGTGCTGTTGCACGGTTTCCCGTCGTCTTCGCGCGAGTTTGATACGCTCATTCCCCTGCTCGCAACGAAGTATCATCTAATCGCCCCGGATTATCCCGGGTTCGGTTTGAGCGATGCGCCTCCGCCGGCTGCTTACACTTACACCTTCGATCATCTTGCGCAGACGATGAGTAACTTTCTCGAAGAGCTGAAGATCACGCGTTACACTCTGTATCTGCACGATTACGGCGCTCCTATAGGCTTTCGCATCGTTCTGGCGCATCCCGATCAACTGCGTGCGCTGATCCTTCAAAACGGCAACATCTACCAAGCCGGCCTGGGAGCCAAATGGGCCAAGATTGCTGAATACTGGAAAGAGCCCAAGGCTCATCCCGAGGTCCTTAACGCTTTCCTGTCATTCGAGGCTACCAAGGATCGACACGTTGCCGGAACGTCCCATCCGGACCGCTACGATCCGGACACCTGGATCAGCGAGTATGCCGATCTTTCCCGGCCCGGCGAGCGCGAGATTCAAGCCGACCTGCTCTACGACTACCGGACCAATGTTGCGTCCTACCCCAGATGGCAGGCTTGGCTCCGTAACCACCAACCTCCCACTCTCGTGGTCTGGGGAGAGAATGATCCTTCCTTCATCGCGCCGGTTGCGGAGGCTTTCCGAAGCGATCTGCCGAATGCGGAAATTCATCTGCTTGACGCCGGGCACTTCGCGCTGGATGAACAGACAGACGCGATTGCCGACTTGAT
>JAKART010000421.1 GCA_021819255.1 Acidobacteriota bacterium | reverse complement strand
TTCCGATCTCGGGCTGCCCTTCAACACCGTGGTCCATGCGATGCTGGACGCAACCGGGCTGGCCGTGCTCGGCTTTCTGCTGCTGGGTCTGCTGGTGATGGACTGGCAGACCCACACCCTCCCCGACGCCTTCACCCTGAGTGGATCTCTGATTGGCCTGCTGCTGATCTGCGTCCGCGCCGCCTATCTGTTGCCGCATCACTACGACCTTTTGCTGAACGGCCCGGATCCTCTCACCAGCGTTGGAGGAGCGATGGATCAAGGCAACATCGTTCTGACCGGCCCCGAGCACCTGATCCTGGGCCGCCTCTGCGCAATGCTCCTTCTGGACGGGATCCTGCTCTTCATCCGGTTCGCTTACAAGACGTTGCGCGGCCGTGAGGGCCTGGGCATGGGAGACATCAAACTGGCCGCCATGATGGCGGCTTTCCTCGGTTTCTGGCTGGGAGCCTTTGCGGTCTTCCTTGGGGTGATTCTCTGCGCCGGATATGCAGGGACGCTAATCGCCCGGCATCGCGCCGGCGCTACGACCCGTCTTCCGCTAGGTACATTTCTCTGCATCGGCGGGCTGGTCGCCGCGATTCTTGGGGCGCCGATCATCGCCTGGTACGCTTCGCTGTTCTGAAGCATGCATCTCTCACCCCGGGGCTCTCTTGACCCCTGGACCGCGCCACTCCTACACTTAAAGTCAGCCATGAATTCGTCGAACCCGTATCTATGGCAGTACCTTCCGCTTGTCCTCCAAATCCTGGTAGCCCTGGGTATGGCTGCGGGCATGGTGACTGCGTCCTTTTTCCTGGGGAAACACAAGCGCTCTCGCACCAAGCTGAGCGCCTATGAATGCGGCATGGATCCGGTCGGGGATGCGCGCGGGCGCTTCTCGGTGAAGTTCTACATGGTTGCCATGTTGTTCATTCTCTTCGATGTGGAAGCGGTATTCGTTCTTCCCTGGGCGGTCATCTATCGCCATCTGCCGGCGATCACAGGATCACGTTTCTTCGGTTTCTGGGAGATGCTGGTCTACCTCAGCTTCGTGGCGGTGGGCCTCTTCTATGTCTGGAAGAAGGGCATCCTCAACTGGTCCAACGACAGAGCGGACCTTTAGGAGCGGACCTCAAACTGCGTCTCAGGCGCTCTCGGTCAGCGCCTCCAAATCGATTCAGAAAGACTCTATGGCTGATCATCCCTCCTCGTCCTCGACCTCTTCTTCGGCCAACCCAACCGCCCAGCCGTCGGCCATCTTCGGCAAGCAGGCCATCCTGGAAGCCTTTGCCGGCCATCCGGCCGTGCATACGCTGGAGCCGTTGTTGATAGACGCCAAGTGGGACCGTCAGGAGCTGACCCTGAGCGTCGAGCCTCAAACCATCCTGGCTGCTGTCCGAGCGATCAAGGCGGCCGGATACAACTTCCTGGAAGACGTGACCGCCGTCGATTGGTATCCCACCGACACGCCGTCGGCTCCCCGCTTTCAGATCAGCTACTCCATCCTCAGCCATAGCCGAAAGGAGCGCATTCGCATGGTGGCAAGGGTGATGGGCGACAGCCCGCACATGGACTCGATCACGTCCGTCTGGCCCTCAGCCAACTTTTACGAACGCGAGGTCTTCGACCTGTTCGGCATTCACTTCGCCGGCCATCCCCACCTCACCCGCATCATGCTGCCTGACAACTGGAACGGCCATCCATTGCGCAAGGACTACCCCGTGGAGGGATATCGCTAATGAGTCATCACCCCGTTCTCGATCGGGAGACGCAAGAGGGCGACCGTCCCACCAGCTTTGTTCCGTCCGAAGCCGGCAGGCAAGACGCAACGGGAGACACAACGGGCGCAACCCTGGCCGGAATTCGCCCCGCCGAAGAGATCCTTGTCCCCGACGCCGAAGACGTGGTCCCGGGCTCTGCCTCTCACCATCAGCATGGTTCTGACCCCGTGGTCTCCCAGACCATGGTGCTCAACATGGGCCCGCAGCACCCGTCCACCCACGGAGTTTTGCGGCTGGTGTTGGAGGTGGATGGCGAGACTGTGGTCTCTCTGGCTCCCGATATCGGCTATCTGCACACCGGCATTGAGAAGACCTGCGAAGCGAAGTTTTACAACCAGGTAACGCCGCTGACGGATCGCATCGACTATCTCTGCCCGATGACCAACAACACGGCGTACGCTTTGGCGGTGGAGAAGCTGCTGGGCCTGGAAGTTCCGGAACGGGCGCAGATCCTGCGTGTTCTGCTCAATGAGCTTACCCGGATTCAATCCCACCTGGTTTGGCTCGGCACCCATGCCATGGACATTGGAGCGCTCACCGTCTTTCTTTACTGCTTCCGCGAGCGCGAGGAACTGCTGCGGATCTTCGAGGCCGTGAGCGGACAGCGGATGATGGGCAGCTATATCCGCATCGGAGGCGTGGCGCTGGAACCTCCCGCCGGCATCTATGACCGGATTCGCTCCTTCCTCAACGACTTCCCGCAGCATATCTCCGAGTACGAGGGGCTGCTCAACGCCAACCCCATCTGGATAGGCCGGCTCAAAGATGTCGGCCATCTTTCGGCCGCGGATGCGATCGCTCTGGGCGTGACCGGCCCCAGCCTGCGCGCCTCTGGCGTGGACTTTGATCTGCGCCGCGATATGCCTTACTCCAGCTACGAAAGGTTCAAGTTCAACGTTCCAGTCTCGAACGGCTGCGACGTATGGGCTCGCTACCTGGTCCGGATGCAGGAGATGCGGGAGTCCACCCTCATCTGCCACCAGGCTCTTGACCTTCTGGCCACGCTGCATCATCAGCCCCTCCACGCCGATGCCCCCAAGATCCTCCTGCCCGATCGGGAGAAGATGAAGACCCAGATGGAGTCTCTGATCCATCACTTCAAGATCGTCA
>JAKART010000420.1 GCA_021819255.1 Acidobacteriota bacterium | reverse complement strand
TTCGGCGACTGCGGCCTGGACATGCTGGACGTTGCCCGTCTGCGCACCAACCCCTCCTTTGAGCCCCTCGCAGAGACCATCGAGGCCCGGCTGAGCGCGGAGATGCAGCGCTTCAACGGCGGCGCGCACGGCGCGGAAGATCTGGCGGTGGTGATTACCCCCAAGCCCGGCACGCCGAAGATGTGGAACTACGATCCGCAGTGGATCTACAAACGGGTGGGGGCGCTTCGCCTCGATCTGGCCAGGAAGTTTGCCGATCGTCACAAGCTGTTCCAGCAGACGCGCACCGCCGCTGACTTCAAGTTTCTCTGGGTGACCGACTTCCCCATGTACGAGTGGAACGAGGAGAGCAAGACCTGGGAGGCTGCCCACCATCCCTTCACCTCGCCGCACGAGGAGGATATCCAGTCCGGCGCTCTGGTGAATGACAAGGGCGCGGTCAGGGCCTTAGCCTACGATGTGGTGCTGAACGGCACGGAGCTGGGCTCCGGCTCCATCCGTATCCATCGCAAGGATGTACAGCAGGAGATCTTCCGATCGCTGGGGATGTCGGACGAGGAGGCCAGGGAGCGGTTCGGATTTTTCCTGGATGCCCTGGAGCACGGCGCCCCGCCGCACGGAGGCATCGCGCTCGGCCTGGATCGCATCGTGATGATCCTGGCCGGCGCCTCCAGCCTCCGCGAGGTGATTGCCTTTCCGAAGACCGCCAAGGCCATCGACCTGATGGTGGATGCGCCCACCACCGTCAGCGGCCCGCAACTTCGCGAGCTCAGCCTGCGAGTGGTGACGCGAAGCTGAGGAGAAGGAGCCCATGCCCAACCCCCCGCACTGGCCGGTTCCGGCTCGTTTCCTGGCCGGCGCCCTGCTTCTCTACAGCATTCTGCTGTGCGCGGTGAGTTGGCACGTCTTTTCCACGACCCTGTTTGAAGGCGCCGCCACCGGCCGGGCGGCTGGAGTTTGGGAGGTTGGCCTCTTCGGCGCATCCGGCCTGATTGTCTTGATCCTCACCTCTCTCTTTCCTGTCTTGCTTCTGCTTGGACTGTGGAGACCGCGCCTGGCCGGCGCCCTGCTTCTGGCCGGGGCCGGGACTCTGCTGGCGCTGACCCTGACAGCCTCGCATCGAGCCGAGAGCGCGGCGGCGGGAGTGGTAGGGGCCAGCCTTCTGTTCCTGGGTGTGCCCATGCTGGGCTCTGCCATCCTGTTCCAGCGGGTCGGCCGGAGACGCGCAGCGGTAGAGGGTTAGTTCATCCAGCGCCGGTCACGCGGGTCACGCGGCTTCCCGTCCGGATCGACATACCGTCCCTCCTCATCGAGGCTTACGTCTCTGCCCTGATTGCGCATATACACGGCAAACTTGCGGGCAGCGCGGCGCCGCTTCGCCCGATCGTATGCATTGCGGGCGGCGAACCAGCGCTCCGAGACTCCGATGCGCAGCCCGCGCCGGGGAGCCAGCTTGAGAAACCCATAGCCTGCGCCGGCGTTGCACAGCGCCGCGAGCGCTCCAAACCGGTCCCCGCCCACCAGCGCCAAGGCAAGGTAGAAGAGAACATAGATGACGGCCAGATTCTTGGCCTTGAGCGAGAACAGGAAGTTGAACTGCACCTGTTGCTCTGCGTTCAGCACTCCGTAAGCTACCATCACCGCCAGCACCGCGGGCCACAGCCCTTGCGTCACGGCGTAGGGACCAAGGCCCGGAATTCCCCCACCCAGCAGGCTGAGCAGCACGGCCAACGCACCGCCGGCCACGGTCGCCACCAGAAAGTACTGGCTCAACCATTGCGAGCCACGATCGTCCTCCAGAGCGGAGGCGAAGAACCACAGGGTGAGCAGCGCAAAGGCCAGACTGAACAGGCCGCCCCCAACAAACGGGTAGGTGAGCAGTTGCCACAGCATTCCGGCCGCCACCTGGCCGGGCTGCAGGCGGAAGAAGCTCAACAGCAACGGCGTAGAGGGAGGGAGGAACAGAGCCAGCAGCGCGGCCCCCAGAAACTCCACCAGGGCCAGCAGAATGATGCGCCGCGTCACACCTTGAAACGGCGGAAATACCAATGAGACGGGTTGGTTGGATCGAAACGCCATGAACTCTCTATCCTGACCTGGGAAGCAGCTTGTAGGTTCTGCAGAATCCGCTGCCCCGACCCTGCATCTCTCTGGTTGACGCGCCGCCAGTCTACCGCTAGAACTAGAAAAGACGAGGGTGGGCCACGCTCCATGGTACTCGCTGCCCCCCGGTCCTGGTCCACCTCGGCTGTGCGCCGAAAAAGAGGAATGTGCTTATGTCAATCGTATGCCCGGAATGTGACAACCCCCTGGACATCGATGTCGATGACGTCGAGGAAGGAGAGATCATTCAGTGCGATGAGTGCGGAATCGATCTCGAAGTCGTCTCCAGCGACCCGTTGGAATTGGCTCCCGTCGATGAGGAGGATTACGGCGATGAGGACGAGGACCTGCCGCTGGATGATGAAGAGGACGAGTAGATTGATCTTTTCCTTCCAACGTATTTTTGCAAAGAGTCCTGCAAAGAACCCTCGCTCAGGCTCTTCGCGAAACCCTGTCTGCAAAGCGGGACCCCGCCTCCTGGTCAAGGCGTCCACACCGGCTTTGGTATTGGCGGTCAGCCTCAGCCTGCCCGTTGGCGCTATCCTGCTGGCTGTGCCCCGAGTTGCCCGCGCCCAGAAGAACGTTCCGCAGGAGCGGATCCTGGAGGGCAGGGTCGTCAACAAGGACGGCGATCCCATCGCCGGCGCCGTGGTCTATCTCCAGAACTCCGGTTCGGCAGAGATCAAGACGTACATCGCAGACAATGCCGGCAACTACCGCTTCGTCAACTTCTCTCGCGTGGACGACTACCAGCTTTGGGCCGAGTCCAACGG
>JAKART010000419.1 GCA_021819255.1 Acidobacteriota bacterium | reverse complement strand
CCGGCGCCAATCAGACCATCTTCTCTCCGGAGGCGGCGCAACTCGTCCACCGTTACAGCCGGGGAATTCCACGCACCATCAACCTGATCTGTGAACACGCGCTGATCCTCGGCTATGTGGAGCAGATCCCCCTGATTCCAGGGCCGCTGATTGACCATGTGGCGGAAGATCTTGAGTTGACGATGCCATCCTTTCTGATGGCTCCCGCCGCGATGGGAGCCGGAGGGTACCAGGCGCCGCTTCACCCCATGGAGACGAGCGCCAATCGAGTGATGAACTCCTTTCATCGGGAGCCAGGGAGAAGCGGTCAATGAGCCATATCTATGAAGCCTTACAACGAGCAGAGGCCGAGCGGAGGGCCGGGTTGGAAGCCGTGGCCACCGTCCCCATGCCGGAACCTGTGCTGGAGCATCCCCATTTGGCTGAAGTGCTGGCGGCAGAGAGGCCGCAGGTTGCGGAGCTGGTCTCCACGCCGGTCGCGGAGGGCCTGGCGTCCCCCGTGCTACAGCCGGGATTCCTCGACCGCGTGCCGCGCAGGTCATGGAATCCGGTGCCGGAGCAGTTGCCGGCTCTGGAAAAGGGCGGAGTATCGGTAGAGCAGTTCCGCAGTCTGCGCTCGCGGGTGCAGGAGCTGCGCGGTCTTAAGCCGCTGAAGTCCATCCTGGTGAGCAGTGGCCTGCCCAAGGAAGGAAAGAGCTTTATCTCCGCAAATCTGGCGATCAACCTGGCCCGGCACAAGAGCAGCAAGGTGCTGCTGATCGATGGCGACATGCGCTGTTCGAGCCTGCATCACTATCTGGGCAGTCAGGAAGATCCCGGGCTCTCCGAGTACCTGGCGGGCAAGGCCGACATTCTCGACGTGTTGCAGTCTCCGCAGGAGGCGGCAGGCCGTGATCCCATGATGGCTTCGGTGCTGGAGAACCTTACCTTTCTTCCTGCCGGAAAGGGGGGGGAGATGGCGGCCGACATGGCCAGCAGCAAACGCTTTGAGGAGCTACTCGCGACCTTGAGCCCCTTCTTCGAATGGATCGTCATCGACTCGCCTCCGGTGCTGCTGGTCTCCGACGCCGTGAATCTGGCTCGATCCAGCGATGCGGTGCTGCTGGTGGCGCGCAGCGGCGTCACCACGTTTCCCGTGGCGCAGCGGGCCCAGAACGAACTGAAGTCGGCCAACGTCATTGGGTTTGTGTTGAATGCAGTGGAGAAGCCTTCGATGAGCGGAACGTACTACTACCGCTATGAAAAAGCAGCGGTATGAGCCGGATCCTGGTGCTGTCATGATCAAGCTACTGAACGTCTACTATCCGACCCGAACGATCATCCTGGTCATCTGTGAGTTTTTGATCGTGGGAGGATCGTTTTTGCTGGCTTCAGCTCTGGTGCTGGGGCCCAGGACATTCTCTGTCCTTGGGCAGAGCCACGGAGAATTGAAGATCGCGCTGTTGACGGTGAGCACCATTCTGGGCGCTCACTACTTCGATCTGTACGAGCCGCAACAGGTCTCCGAGCGGTGGGAGATCTATCTGCGGCTGATGGTGATTATCGGATGCCTGGCGATTCTGCTCTCCTTGGTCGTCTATGTCTTTCCAGAAGCCGCCATTGCAAGGTTTGTCTTTCTGTTGGGACTCATCTTTGTCGTCGCGTCCCTGATCGCCTGGCGCAAGGCGTTTGAGTGGATCAGCGGGCACCCCATCTTTCAGGAACGGGTCTACGTGCTGGGCTCCGGAGAGCGCGCCAAGGAGATCATCGCGACCATTGAGGCGCACCGTGAGTCCGGCATGGTGGTTGTTGGCTGCGATGCTCCCGCGGCAGACAAGGCAGAACGCAAGAGATTGTTTGCGGAGGCCGTGCAGCATATGGCATCCAGTCATGGAAAGATCCACCGGGTTGTGATTGCGCTGGATGACCGGCGCGGAGAGCTTCCCGTCGATGGTCTTCTCTCCATGCGGCTGGGCGGCGTGACCATCCAGGAGGCCAGCGACCTTATGGAGAGGTTGAGTGGGAAGATGCAACTGGATGGACTTCGTCCCAGCGATCTTCTGTTTTGCGAGGGCTTCCGCATGCGCCCATCGCAGCAGATTCTGAGAAGGATTGCCTCCACGCTGGTGTCGGCCCTTATTCTGCTTCTGTTCTTACCGGTGTTTCCCTTTGTAGCGCTGCTGGTGAAGCTCTCTTCCCCAGGCCCTATCTTCTTCCGCCAGGAGCGGGTAGGGTTGAATGGCAAGGTGTTCAAGTTGAGCAAATTCCGGACCATGGTGGTCAACGCCGAAGCTGGTGGAGCGCAGTGGGCGCAGAAGAACGATCCCAGAGTCACCCGCATCGGACAGTTTCTGCGCAAGACTCGCCTGGATGAGGTGCCGCAACTGTGGAATGTCCTGCGCGGAGAGATGGGCTTTGTAGGTCCTCGTCCGGAGCGGCCGGAGTTTGTGAGCTGGCTAACGGAGGAGTTGCCCTTTTACGAGGTTCGCCACATGATTCACCCCGGCCTGACTGGCTGGGCGCAGATCCGGTATGGATATGGAGCCACGCTGGAGGAGAGCCGAGAGAAGCTGGCTTATGATCTCTACTATGTGAAGCATCAAACGCTGGGTCTGGATCTTTTGATCATGTTCGAGACCATCAAGACCGTCATCCGCCGCCGCGGAGCGCAGTAACCTGGCTGGAACCTGCTCCCCTGGCAACCGAGGCAGAGAATCTGCTGCCGCCCCGGGGAGAATGGAAGTTGAACTTTCGCCCGCCCCGCTTCGGAGTTTTCTCAAGCAGTGATGGAGTGAACCTTAAAATCATGGAATGAGGACGGATGGCACGTTATCTGATCACTGGAGTTGCAGGATTCATTGGATCTTCCCTGGCGCGAGCTCTGCTCCATCAGGGGCACGAGGTAGATC
>JAKART010000418.1 GCA_021819255.1 Acidobacteriota bacterium | reverse complement strand
GGTGTACGGAAGCGGGCGTTCCGTGGCGTTTTCATTGAGGAAAACGCCCACAGGAGTCGTTCCCCTTGCTTACACCTTCAGGGAAAATGGTCTATCGCCCGGCCATCGCCACGGCGCTGCCCAGTGCCGTGGCCAGGGCCAGCGGCATGGCCACCATGCCCAGCTTCAAAAACTTCCACCCACTCATCTCGATCCCCTCCCTGCGCAGCGCGGAGAGCCACAGAATCGTCGCCAGCGATCCGGTGACAGAGAGGTTCGGTCCCAGGTCGATGCCCAACATCGCCGCCTGGGCCATCAATCCATGCATGTGCGCCGCCTGAACCGCGCCGCCGGCGATCAGCCCCAGAGGCAGATTGTTCACCAGATTGTTGAACACGCCCAGCGCCAGCCCTACGGCCATGGCCGCAGTACCGTCCGGCAGCCGCTGCGCCTCCACCAGCCAACCCTGCATCAGCTTCAAGGCCCCGTGGGCCTCCATGGCGTTGACCAGCACAAACAGGCCGGCCACCAGCAGAATCGTGCTCCAGCTTACCTCCCGCAACAGCGGCCGCGGATCTCTCCGCTCATACAGCGAGGCAGCGGCGGCGATCGCCAGCCCCGCCAGCAGCGTGGGCAGGCCCAGCTCCATCCGCAGCGCGGAGGCCGCCAGCAGCACCAGGATCACCAGCCCCAGCCCCCCCAGAACCAGCCTTCCCCCCGCGCTGAGCGGCACCCGCTCCACCTGCTCCTGAATAGCGCCGCGCAACGGCTTGCGGAACATCACCCGCAGCACGGCGAAGGTGACCCCGATGGAGGCCAGCGACGGCACCGCAAACAGCCGCAGCCACAGCGCCAGCGGAGGCATGCCGGCGTGGAAGACCACCAGATTCGCGGGATTGGAGATGGGCAGAACAAAGCTGGCTGCGTTGGCCATCAGAGCGCAAAGAAACAGATACGGCAGAGGAGACAAGCGCGCCTTGCGCACCACTGCCAGGATCGCCGGCGTCAGCACCACGGCCGTGGCATCGTTGGAGAGCAGCGCCGTCACCACAACGCCCACCAGGGTGACCGTGCCGAACAGACGCGAGCAGGAGCCTTTGGCGTCCCGCATCGCCAGCGAAGCGAGCCAGTCGAAGACCCCGTGGCTGCGCGCCAGCTCGGCAAGCAGCATCATGCCGATCAGGAACAGGGACACATCCGTGCCCTGGGCCACGGCATGCAGCGCGGCCTTCATCGAGGTCTGGCCCAGCGCGATCAGCAGCAGCGCCCCTGCACCCACCCACCAGGCCTCCGCCACCTGCAACGGACGCAGCAGCATCAGCAGCAGGCTGAGGGCCACAATGGACGGCAGCAGGAGGGCGGACAAAGAGACGTGAGAGATCAGCGTGGGCATGCAGAAGTCATTCTCGCAAACCGCGCCTCATTCCGCTCCGGCCTGGGCCGCGGCCGCTGTGCGCCGCAGCTCCTGCACCAGACGGGTGACGGCTCCGCAATCGATGGTATGCGCCGCCAGACCGGCGCCGCTGGGCAGATCCTTGGCCAGACCGGCGACCACCAGCACCGCGGCGGCGTTCAGCACCGCCACGTCCCGGGGCGGACCTTTTTCCCCGGCGAAGATCTCGGTCAGGATGGTCGCATTCCGGGCCGCGTTCCCGCCCTGCAAGGCGGCCAGCGGAGCGCGCTGAAGACCGCAGCTCTCCGGCGTGAGCGTGTACTGCCGAATCACTCCGTTCCGCACCTCGGCAACTTCACTGGGACCGGAGATGGCCAGCTCATCCAGCCCCCCGTCGCCATGCACCACCATGGCGTGCCGAATCTCCAGCATGGTCATCGCCTGCGCCACCAAGGGAGCCAGCCGCGATTGGTAGACGCCCATCACCTGGCGGCGCGCGCCGGCGGGATTGAGCAGCGGACCAAGGATGTGCAGGACGGATCGCACCCCCAGCGCCCTGCGCACCGGAGCCACCACCCTGAGCTGAGGATGATGGGCGGGAGCCAGGAGAAAGGCGAAACCCTGCCGGCGCAGCATGCGGGCGGCCGCGTCAGGCTCAAGTTCGATCGGAACTCCCAGCGCCTCCAGAACGTCCGCCGAACCACAGCGCGAGGTGATGGCGCGATTCCCATGCTTGGCAACGCGCGCCCCGGCTGCGGCGGCGATCAGCGCCGCGGCCGTGGAGATGTTGAAGCTGCCGCTGGAGTCGCCTCCGGTGCCGCAGGTGTCCACCAGATGCTCCCGCTCTTGGTCGTCGAGTGCCAGCATCTTTGCCGAGCCGCGCAGCGTCCGGGCAAAGCCGGCAATCTCCCCGGACGTCTCTCCGCGTCCCGCCATGGCGCCCAGCAAGGCAGCCATCTCAATCTCACTTGCCTCTCCGGCAAGGATGGCGCGCATCAACGCCGATGCATCCTCAAATGAAAGAGTCTGTTGCTCTTCGAGGATTCGGCGCAGATGGTCGGTGATGGGCATCGCCCCTCCAAGCGTATCATTCAGAGAGTAGAGAGAGTGCGATGGCGCCACCGGCGTCCTCGCCCGCATGAGGCGATGCCCCACAGCTTCGTTTCCTACCGGAACGATATGGGACTCATGAGCATTTGGAGCTTGAAGATGTGCTGCCTCGCACCTTCACCCAACTTGAGGCGCTGGAGATGGAATGAAGATCCACGAATACCAGGGGAAAGAGATACTACGCAACTTTGGAGTTGCGGTTCCCGAAGGCGAGATGGCGACCACGCTGGAACAGGCCTACACCGCGGCCGATCAACTTTTTTCCAGCGGCCACAAAGTGGTGGTGGTCAAGGCGCAGATTCACGCCGGTGGACGCGGCAAGGGCGGTGGGGTCAAGCTGGTCAAGACGCTGGAAGAGGCGGCGGCGGCTTCCAAGGCCATCATGGGCATGCAACTGGTCACCCACCAGACC
>JAKART010000417.1 GCA_021819255.1 Acidobacteriota bacterium | reverse complement strand
AATGGTCTAGGTTCCAGATCCGCTGAAGACTGCCAGGGTCCGCTGCCGCGCTGGGAAGGCCGGACCGAAGTGAAGCTCTGAGCCCAAATCAGGTTCCCATGGTCGCAAAGCCTGCTTCCGGCGATCGGCCTCATCATCCCTCGCGAAGCGCACGATCATGCTGCCCTCAGCCTCTTGGACTCCGATTCACGCTTCGCATACCCACCTTGGCAAAGTCGATAAAGGCTCGTGCCGGATCGGTGTGCAGCAACTTCACCGTCACCTTGTCTCCCACATCAAGCCCATCTTCGCCCTGAATCACCCGGCCCTCGAACGGAGGGTGAATTACGCGCACAAAGACACCCTTGTCGCTCTTGCCGGTCACCACTCCGTTGAAGACCTCGCCAATCCGTCCAGCCATCGCCACAGCAGCTACGCGCTTCTGCATTCTTCGCTCAATCTTGCGCAGGGTGCTGTCAGCCACATTGCAATGCGCGGCAATCGCAGCCAGGTCATCATCGCGGTAGGGCGCAGGTTCGGAGCGCATCATGGCGTGCAGAATCCGTTGCGTCACAAGATCCGGAAACCTGCGGTTGGGCGCTGTGGAGTGGGTGTAGTCGCGCGCCGCGAGCCCAAAATGTCCGGTCGGGTCATCATCGGCCCTCATCAGCATGTACTCTCCAGGTCCCATCAGCTTGATGACCGCCACCGCCAGATCCGGATAGTGCAGGGAGTCGGTCTCGCGCTGCTCCTGCAGAAAACTGTTGAGTGCGACTGAATCCGGCCCCGCCGGCAGGCGCGTTCCATGTTCGGCCGCCAGGGCCACAATCCGGTCCCACCGCTCCGGGACCTTCACCACGCGCTGCAAGCCGCTCCGGCCGCCTTTGCGCAGGGCTCTGGCCATCACCCCATTGGCCGCGACCATCAGGTCTTCAATCAGATTCATGGCGCGATTCTGAATCACCTCATGGACAGAGATCACTCGGCCGTCCATTACCACGGGATCCGCCTCGGCGCGATGGAACTCGAGTGCGCCTCGCTTCACCCGCGCGGCGTGCAGCGCCTGCGCCGCTTCATCCTGCAAGCGCAACTGTTCCACGAGCCAGTTGGCGCCCAACCCGGCCCCTTGAGAAGAGCCGGAGGGATCGCTCAGGCTGGCATCGGCCGAGTGCATCCTCGCGCTGTCTGACCGCAGGCTCATTCCATCGTGGTCTTGCACCCCGGCGGCTGCTCTCTCCAGCCATGGTCCCACCCGGGAGTAGGCCAGTTGCGCTCGGTTTCTTACCAGAGCCACGGACACGCTTTCATCGCTCGTCTCTCCGTCCGGACCTACCGTAAACGTCATGACGATAGCCTGCCGGTCGCCGGCTTCGTTCAAGCTGCTCAAACCCGTGGATAGCGCCAGCGGCAGCATAGGAAAGTTCTTCACCGCCGTATAGATCGTCTGTGTCTGAGCGCGAGCGTGCTGGTCGATGGGGGAGTCCAACGTCACCAGGGAGGCGACATCTCCAATGGCTACGCGCAACCGGATTCCGCCCGCTACGCGCTCGGCGACCTCGATCTGATCCAGGTCCATGGAAAGATCGTTGTCAATGGAGGACCACCCCAACGCGCGCAGATCCAGAACTGCGGCCCTGCTCCCCAATTCGCCCTGACTCACCCCAACCTGCGCCGCAAGCCGCTCGATCTCGGCCATCTGCGCATCCACTCCGTCTCCAAACTCGGGCCGAAAACCTGCGGCGTGCATCTCCTCCAGCGCAGCCCGCGCCAGATCGAACCCTTCGGCATCATGTCCGGCATGATGATTGAGATGGCTCGGTCCCCCACGCGATTCTTGCAGCGGGTTCTCTTCTGGAGACTCCTCGAGCCGAGAAGAGAATCTCGGCATGTATCCTTGGCCGTGAAAGCCGCCGTTGTGGCGGTGGTTATGTTGCGACATGTCTGGCAGAGTATCACGCAGCAGCGACGCCTGGCTCACTCCTCCAAGGTCTCCATCTCCCCGCCTCCTTTGCAAACAGCTCAATCCATCGAGGCGGGGATCAGCCCGGCAGAAAAATCCACGTTGGCGCGCCATCTTCAGAATCGGAAGAAAGCGCCCACCATCGGCGCGGCCGACTGCAGGAACGCATGGGCTGTTGTGAACGACTGTGCCACCTCGGGAGCTCGATTCACATTTCCCCGATACTGCGCGCGCAGTCCCAGGTGCGGCAGTATCTCCCAATCCACGCCGGCCCCGTACACAAAGACCCCCGTGGTCGAACTGTTGGTAGGCTTGCTGCTGACTGCGCAAAGCGGGGCTGCATTGGAGCAGATGGTATCCGTGGCGACGTTCGTGGTTGGGTTGTTGAACAGAACTCCGCCGCCAGCCAACACAAATGGCGTAAAGCCGCCCAACCGCAACGACCCAACCCAAGCTATGGAGATCTCGTTCGCGTTGGCGGGGACCGGCTCCGTAGAGGTGGTAGATCCAGAACACGGAAGGCCGCAGACCCCTGGCGTAGCCTGCGTAAATGTCTGGTTGGCGCGATTCCAGGAGTAGGCGGCATCAAAGCCCAGCAGCGGATTATAGAGGTGGCGTAGCTCGACGATGACTCCAGCAGCATTCGCCGGAGTTTGCGTGACTCCGTCGCTGCTCGACGATGTGCTCTGGCTGAATGCTCCAAAGACGCCTGCTGCCACAGTCGTCTGGGCCAAGGCTGGGTTCGCCAGCACCAGCAATCCCGCCAGCGGCAGAGCTGCCTTTCTTCCGCCTCTGAGCATCGATTCTTCCTCCCCGCCTCGCGCTTGCGGAAGATCCGGAACGCATTTCAAGCTTCGCGGCCCAAACCTCCGGCGCTCCAGCATCTTCAGTTTACGCTGAGATGCCGGGCAGGGCGTTAGACCATTTTCCCTGAAGGTGTAAGCAAGGGGAACGACT
>JAKART010000416.1 GCA_021819255.1 Acidobacteriota bacterium | reverse complement strand
AAGGCAAAAACGGGACTGCATAGTGACAAAGTAATAGACCAGGGGAGCCAACACGAAGACCAGGGCAAACAACCCCGCTCCTTCGAGCCTCCGGCGCAGCATGAGCGCCAGCCCGAGCAAGCCGCAGGCGCTGATAAAGGAATAGCTGAACTGACGCAGAAACTCCAGCATGGGGCGGCCGTTGGCCGCGTGGGGCATGCCCTCCCAGAAGAACAGAAACCGATCCAGCGTCCAACGGGCGATCTGGCCCGGCTCCGAACGGATGTTGGCGATGGCTTGCCGCTGGCGCATGCGGGAGAACTTGATCTCACCCATGCGCACATACTGCTGGAAGACGGGGTCTCCCGGCCATAGCGGCAGCACGGCGCCCCACGGGAATGCGTCATAAGACGGCAATGTGGAGTTGTACAACTCCAGCCCAAAGTTGCTGCGCGCGGGGATGAAGGCGTGCATCACACGCTCATTTCTGGCCACCCATGGAGCCAGCACCGCGCAGAATGCAACGGTGGTCAACGCGGCTCCGGCAATAGACCTCCGCCAGACGGCCCAACTGCGCAGCCCGCCGGCTCGAAGCTGGGGCCAGACTACCCAGACCATGGAGGCGGGCAGGCAGAGCAGCAGCGAGGAGTTGGAGAGCGCCACGAGTCCCCACAACACCCCCAGCACAAACCACAGCGGAGGAGCGTTCCGCACTGCTGTGGCATTGCCTGGCTCCCCTGTCCCGGCCGGTTGGGGCTCTCCCACTCCGCGCAGCCGCAGCGTGACCACCAGAGCCCAACTGAACAAACAGACCGTCAGCGACATCTCCCAGATCCAATGCACGGCGTACTGCAGCGCCGGGGGATAGACGGCCCACAGCCAGGCCGACCACAGCGCCACCGGCGCGGCTGCGGTGGCGCGCCTGCGCGCGATGCCGCGCGCATCAAAGCAGCGCTGCGCGATCTCATAGATGGCGGGAACCACCAGCGCGGAGAACGCGCTGTCGGCCACCATGACGGCGATCGCCGCAGCGTGAGTGTAGACGCCGAACAACTTGAAGGCGGCGGCCAGGAGAAGCGGATAGAGCGGGGGTTCCATGGCGGTGGGTCCCGACATTCCATTGAAGGGGTTCCCGTAGCCGTGTCCGGTTACCAGCGAGCGCGCAATCCGGCCCGCCTCAAAACCGAAGTCGAAGTTTCCCCCGATGGTCCGAATCCGGTAGGTATGCCCTATCAGGATTGCGGCCACCCGCACTGCGAACGCCACCCAGAAGATCACCCAGGGAGAGTGAAAGAAGGGGCGCTGAGGTGGACGTTGATGCGGATATGGGTCGGGACGCACTGGCTCGGTCATCTTGCCCCTCTCATTCTATGGAATCCACTGGCCGGCTCAAAATCTCGCTCCCGCCCGCTTCCTCGCCTTGCTGGGGTTGTTTCGTCGCCGGGGAGGGTGAGAGGATCGATTCTGTGGCCGAAGAAATCAGGAGAGTCTCCGGCAGTGTCCAGGCGCGTCCAGGAAGATCAAGCGAAGATTCTGCCGTGCGGGATTTCGGCCAAGTGGAAGCAGAGCCACGGCGACGATCGGTCTGGGGTTGCATCGACTGTTGCGCTGTGCCGGGTGGACTGCCGCTGGCGTTCTGGCGTGACGCTTCGCGGCGAACCTTCCGAGGGTCGCGGGGTCTCCCAGATCTCCGATCGTGTTGCGGCATCCTCCGGGCGGCAGATCGAAGATTCTTCTGAAAAACGGAGATGAGACGACTCAAACTCCGAATTTTGGTGGCCTGATTCGGTCGACATTCGAGATTTTGGGCAAGAATCGTTGTTTCCGGTTTGGTATCAGGATTGCTTTTCGTTATAGCTGTAGGGGTGTGGGCGCGTGGTCCAGGGTGCGAGGTTGCAGACCAGATCAGAACTCTCATCTCCTGATTGCTTGAAGCGGGAAAGCCGCTTGAATCGATGAAGCCCCGAGATCTGCAAAGGGATTGAGGCGGAGATTTACGGGATCAATCTCCTCGAAGAGGGAGTTTACCGTCAAGCCAAGGTCTCTTCAGGGACTTTCGTCCTCGGGAGGCTCTTTAGGAGGCCAGCGACTGGCTATTAGGGGCGAGGGCCATCTTCCGGGGAGGGGGGTGGCCCGACGTCTATGCCATGACAAACCTGAGCGGAATACAATCCGTGCAAAACGGAGTTGCGCTTGGTTTCTCTCCGGCGTAGAATCAAGGTGTTCCGCAGGCCAAGGGTCACTTGCGCACTGTGAGCCGTCCGGTGGGTTCAATGCCCGGTGGGCTCTCCAAAGCAAGCAAGCGGGGGTTTCAGCAGGAACCGATCACGAGCTTGGGTCTCCAGCGCGGATTCTGTAGATACCGAACTACCACGAAGCGATCAACAAGGGGTGCCAAGAGCGTAGCCCGTCACCGTTACATCATGCTTCAGGGCGAACCCAGAGTGTGTTGCGGAGATCGCGCCACGAAGGTGATGTAAGGGAAGCTTGGAACAGGCAAGATTCCGCCGGATGGATTCGATCTTTGGGGCCATCCACATCGAGTCCAGAATCGTGCGTGATCGCCAATCCATTCTCAGTATCCCCAGAGCCGGGGACCAGAGCAGGGAACCAGAGCAGGGAACCAGAGAGAGCCCGCCGGATGGACGAAAAGCATAGGGAAGAGTCGCTAGCGGATAAACGCAGCAAAGACGAAAGAAAGAGGTTGAGCTGCTGAGCGCGCGGACATGCCCGGTGGCGGCGGACGGCGATAGATTGGTAGCGGACGAACGCCAGCAGGATCTTGGCCGATGGCGTCTGGGATCCAGGAATCTGGGATCCAGGAATCTGGGATCCAGGAATCAAAGACGGGCTTCCTGGTTTTTCCAGGGAGGACGAAGTGGAGAAAGCCCAAAAGATGCCATGATCCGTTTGCCGGGTGC
>JAKART010000415.1 GCA_021819255.1 Acidobacteriota bacterium | reverse complement strand
TTCCGATCGCTGCTGAGCTCGTTTATGTCGCGCACCGGCAACAGGGATGAATTAGATCGGGCCAGAGATCTCTTTGAGCGGGTTGTGCGGCAGGATCCAAAATACGCTCCGGGATGGTCCGGCCGCGGGATCACGCAACTGCAGTACGCGCGCCATGGCCTGGGTGGCCAGATGCATATTCTGGAGGCGCGCAGATCTTTCGATCGCGCGCTGGAGCACGACCCATCTTCCGTGGAAGCGAATCTCTACCGGGTGTACATGCTGCTGAGCCGCGGTGAAAAGGAGAGTGCGCGGCATGGAATTGAGCGCCTGCTGCAGTCGGCAGCCAATGACTGGAACGTACACCTTGTGGCCGGGTTAACCTTGCGCATGGATGGACTCTATGAGGAGGCGCTGAATCAGTTTCACACCGCGTTGCAGCTCAATCCCTCCACTGCGGCATTGATCTACAACCATCGGGCGCGCGTGTATCAGTACCAAAATCAGCTCGAGTTGG
This sequence comes from Acidobacteriota bacterium, assembly GCA_021819255.1. Taxonomy (GTDB): domain Bacteria; phylum Acidobacteriota; class Terriglobia; order Terriglobales; family Acidobacteriaceae; genus Granulicella. The sequence goes on along the minus strand of JAKART010000415.1, from coordinate 2,405 downwards.
CGGGTGATGAGATCGAGAAGGGATTGACCCTGGAGCCACGCCAGCCAATGCTGCGAATCTCCAAAGGTTATCAGCAGATGCGTCTGGGACAACTGGAGAAGGCGATTCAGACCCTGGAGCAGGTGACCCGGGATGACTCGACGTTACGAATCGTCTTCCCCACCATTGCAATGTGTTACGTGCAGTTAGGCGACCGCAACCGCGCAGCCGAGTTCATTTTGGAAGAGACGCTGGCGGCGGCGGAGGCCGATAGTGAGATGGCCTACCGTCTGGCGACCTACTTTGCCGTCGAGGGGGACGCATCGGAGGCGTTGCATTGGCTGCGCCGCGCCATCTATCTGGGCAATGAGAACTATCCTTGGTTCAGCATCAATCCCGCATGGCGCGGGATGGCGGAGAATCCGGACTTCCAGCGCTCGCTGGAAGATTTGAAAAAGAGCTTCAAACGAAATCAGAAGAACTGGACACGCTTGCTCTCGCAGGTGGTGAGTTGATCTTTTTCGAATTTCCACGAGTTTTGCGCTCCGGCAGACTCCCTGCTGCCATAACAGCAGCGCGCTATATCCCCCGCGGCATTTTGCGGAGCCCATCGGTCGGCTGATGCGGAGCACCGTTGCTGCGTGACGCGCTTACCGGGAGGGAGCGCTGACTTGGGCGGCAGAGGGATAAAGATGCAAGGGCGTGTCAAGGGTGAAGACGATCGGCGTACCGCCGGGAAGTTCCTGCCGGCGGTCATGCTTGAGCCACCAGATGGTCACAGCGCCCGCGCCCACGCCCAGTCCAACCAACGCGCCCACGCCGCCCGCAATCATGGCGCCGGCCACCAGGGTGCTGGTGGTGGCCAGACCTACTGCGGCGGCCGTCTGTCCAGGGTGGGTATTTTTTACGATGGTTCCTTCAGAGTCGACATGGGATTCCGCGTAGCGATCCAGGTCCGTGACCTCAGCGCGCAGGGGATAGACTGTGCCATCGGGCAGGCTGATCGAGTTCGGCTGCAGGCGGATGCCGGCCGGACCGCCGATGGCGCTGCCGCCACTGATGTGTGAGACTTGGCCGTAGACGGTGCTGCCAGCGGGGAGCAGAACCACTCCGTTGTAACTGACGTCGGCCTTGAGGCGGGCGGTGAAGCGTGATCCGGGCTGCGTGGTTTGCGTGGAGATGGGCTCCTGAAGTATGGCATTCAACGGGGTGCCGATGGGTAGTTCATTCGGGCCGACGGGAACCGAAGTGACCACCTCTCCATCAGGATCCGCATCCGCACCGTCAGATGAACTCTGTGCGGGTGAGGGATTCAGAGCCTGCTGGTACTGTGGCACTCGCTGGTAGAGCGTTGGAGCCGTCTGGGCTGGGGTGGTGGGGTTTCCAGAGGTTGTCGCTTGTCCGGGAGGAACTTGTCCGGGAGGAACATAGTGTGAGCCATCCTGAGTGAGAACCGGTTGCGTGTCGTCCATCTCATCCGGGTGAGAGACACCCGTCATCTGAGCCAGCAGCGGTGCGCTCAGTAGAGCGAGAACTCCAGCAGTGAGCGGAAGGGAGAGCTTCTTTTTCATCGAGTTTCTCCAGAGAGACCCATCGGCTGATGCGGTGCGCCAGAGATAGGATTTGCGATCTCAGGCTGGGCTCAGTCGTATTCCATCTACACGGACAGCTTAACGATAAATGGGTGGATCAGGATCTGGTGGCGGAAGGAATCAAGATTGATTCCGCGAAGGCCGGAGTGGCAGCGCTGCTCCAACACCATCGTCCACCATCGTCGCGGCCATGTCACCTAATTACGGCCACGACGCCCCATGGCGCCAGACCATTTTCCCTGAAGGTGTAAGCAAGGGGAACGACTCCTGTGGGCGTTTTCCTCAATGAAAACGCCACTGAACGCCCGCTTCCGTACACCCATCATCAGGGAAAATGGTCTAGGTGCTCCGTCCGCGCCTCTTCTTGGTTTGGTTGTTGCCAAGAACCTGCTGATAGTAGCTCTCGTAGAGCGGGATGATGCTCGAAGCGGAGAACTCTTTCTCGGCTGTGGCGCGGGCGGCGCTGGCAAGGCGGTCGAGCAGCGCCGGGTTGCTCAGGATGGAAATAGCCCCCTGGGCCATGCTTTCAATGTCGCCCACCGGGAAGAGCCGGCCATTGACGCCATCCTCGATGAGTTCCGGCAAGCCCCCGACTCGGGTGGAGATGGCAGGAACCCGGCAGGCCATCGCCTCCAGAGCGGCCAAACCGAAGGATTCCATCTGGCTGGGCAGGATCATCAGGTCGCACAGGGCGATGAGTTGGTTTACATTCTCCTGCTTGCCCACGAAGTCAACGCGGTCGGCTACGCCCAGGCGTGCGGCGAGGAACTCCGCTGCGGAGCGGTCTGGACCATCCCCGATCATCAACAGCCGCGAGGGAAGCGCACGGGAGAC
>JAKART010000414.1 GCA_021819255.1 Acidobacteriota bacterium | reverse complement strand
GCCCAAGGTTGTCTGCATCGCCCCGCCGCCCACTCCTGGATACAAAATCAGGGTTGCATCGTCTCCAAACTCGGCCAAGGTTTGGCGGCAGGCTCCGCAAGGCATGCTGGTTGCCCCGCTTAAATTTGCGACGGCGACGGCGCTCAACCGGATTCCAGGCCCAAGTTCGGCCACCGCTCGGGCAACTGCCACCTGCTCCGCGCAACTGGTAAGGCGGTAGGAACAGTTTTCCACGTTGCAACCGGTAATGACGGCGCCATCCGCGAGCAGCAGCGCTGCCCCTACTCGAAACCGGCTATAAGGGGCGTAGGCATGCTCGGCCGCCTTTGCCGCCAGATTCCTGAGCTTGCTGCGATCTGCTTCGCTTAACACGTTCTCTCCTCGGAATCTCTCTCCGTAAGTCGTTTAGCGTAATTGCTTTCGCGCTCCGCCGCAAGCTGCGATCCGGAGCTGCGATGCAGAACTTTTTGAACCGGCAGCCACTGAGGACGAACGCCGATGCCACCCACAGATCCAGATAAAGACGCGCGGGGGCGATGGCGAGATGGCTGCCTCTGGGAAAAGGCGCTCCTGGATGCGGGAGTTGTCAGCATGGAGCAGCGCCGCCACGCAAATCCGACTCGGACACATCCTTCAGCAAGCGTAAAAAGGAGACGGGCCTGGGAATCAGGTTCGCTCTCTCCGCAGACGGGTCGAGGTTCCGAGGGCCGTACAATCAAAAGAATACAAAGCCGGATTTCGAGTCTGCCGTTCTTCATCGTCGATATGCTCATTGCCATCGCGCGCGCGCTCCAAACACCTATCCGACGAATTCCGATGCCGCTGCGTCTGGCCGCCGGGTTGTTGTCGATGTTATTTTGCCTGTTCGCTGCGATGCATGCGATCGCCGCCCGGGAGTCGGTCTTTGTGACCGCGGACGCGCGCTTTTACCTGGGGATCGCCAGGGGGGATTACAGCCAGGTGATGCAGCCCTTTGCACTGCGTCAACTGGGGGCGATCTTTGCAGCCGCGCTCGGGCATTTGTTGCACGCTTCTGTGGAAGAAGGCTTTGTGCTGGAAGGGATGTTTTCGCTGGTGACCTTGCTGATGGTGATTTATGCCGTTCTGCTGCGCTCCTCAGCCCCAGGCTGGCTGCTGGCCGCCATCGCTTTTCTGCCGTTTTGGCCCATGCTGATGAAGGAGATGGTGCTGCCCGATCTTTGGTATTCAGCTCTGCTGGCCTTGCTGCTGCTCTTACTCAAGAACGAGAAGATGCTGGCTGCGTCGTTGATGATGTTTCCTCTGATGCTCTCGCGAGAGTCCACCTCGCTCACGCTGGTCTGCTTGCTGGCGGCCGGTTGGCAATGGCTGCGATGGAGAGATAGGTGGGTTGCCGTGATATCGGCGCTGGCCGGAGCGATAGTGGTGAAGCATCTGGCGTTGCACGCTCAGCCCAACCTGGAACATCTTCCGGAAACCATCTATATGCTCGCCAAAGTGCCTTGGAACTTCTCCAATAACGTTCTCGGACTGGTTCCATGGAGTAACGTCAATCAGAGTTTTTGCTCTGTGCCGATCTGGAAGCTGCCGGTTCAGTTTGGTCCCGTGCAGACGATTGGGATCTGCGGTTTCTCCTCCCTGGGCTGGATGAAGATCACGTCAACCATGCTGAATGAGTTTGGACTGCTGCCCCTGCTGATGGCCTTCCTATGGTGGCGGCGCAGGAAAATTCCTGAGTCTGTGGCTCAGTCCGATTTGCTGCTCCGCTTTACGTTACTCTACGGAGTTGCTTCTCTGGCGTTGGCGCCTGTGCTGGGAACATGGATCAGTCGCTTGGTGGGATATGCCTGGCCCATGTATTTGGTCGCCTTGCCGCTCCAGTTTCAGCCTGTGTCGCGGAGTGTCTTGCTCAGCAAGCGCGCTCTGGCGGGGACAGGGTTTTTCTGCCTGCATCTGATCGCCGTCTGGTTCTCCATCTATCAGGCGATTCGGTGGACATGGACGATACAGGTGACAGTCGAATTCGGCCTTTGGGTGGCCGGCTATTTTCTATTGCGATTCTGGCTCGGCGCCGGCAAGGAGGAGCTGGGCAGCGGAGATGGCGTGGGCGCGGGCATTCCTCCTGCGAACTCCGCGGCTTTGGCCACGGGGCGGTGAGGCGTCAGACCTCCGCAGTTCGCAGAGCGATGCCTACTGAGGAGGCTGTGGGGATGGAGATGCCGGCGGGGGCTGATATGTCGGAGGGGTTTGGGGTGAGGTTTTGTCTTGGCCTGTGCCGAAGATCCTCTGCAGCAGACTGCGGTGCTTGGGCGCATCTGCAGGCTGAGGCGTTGGCGGAGTGTTGCTGGGTGAGTTGGATCGTCCGGTGAAGAAGTTGAAGATGCGGCTGGCGAGCGATTGAGGGTTGTCTCCCAGGTGCGAACAGGTGTTTTCAGGGGCTGTGCCGACCAGAAAGGCGGCGGCAAAGTCATTGTCCGGACAGGAGTCGTCGGCGATCAGATCCGTGGGGCGGTTGATGGTGACCATCTCAACCCCATTGGGCATGGGGCCGAGAGCCTTCATATCCGAGTACTGAGGAATCTTGATGGCGCGGGTCATGAACTCGGCCCAGATGGGCGCGGCGGCGTCTGCGCCTTGAATTTTGAGATCGGTGTAATCGTCATTGCCGACCCAGACCACGCAAAGTAGGTTGGAAGAGTAGCCGATAAACCAGGAATCGTGTTCGGTGCCGGTTTTGCCTGCGGCGGGAGCCGTGAAGCCATGGGTCCGGACGGTTGCGCCCGTGCCGTAGTCGACTACCCCTTGCAGCAGAGACTGGGTGAGGAAAGCGGTGCGGGGGTCAAGAATCTGTTTGGCCTCGGGCGCAAAGTCGGCGACGATGTCTCCATCCGGATTGCGGACGCTGGCGACAACCCAGGGCTTGAGATGAACGCCGT
>JAKART010000413.1 GCA_021819255.1 Acidobacteriota bacterium | reverse complement strand
CGTTGTATCTATGAAATGGAGAGGACCGGATCACCCAGAACATCCCATCTGGGCTCGATGCCGAGCCCAGGCGATGTCGATGCAGCAAGACATCCGCCTTGGCGCCTGGGCGCTCCGTCGGCGATACTTATCGTCACGTAGCTGTTGAAGTCAGTCGACGAGAACAGGTATTCCGGTGGCGTGCTATGCGCCAGATGCGCAATGGTAGCGGTGGTGATATCGCCGCCCCAGCTATCCTCGATTGTCATGGCGATGCCGAGAGATACGCACAAGTCTCTGATTTGTCTCGCTTTTGTGAGCCCCCCGACCTTTGAAATCTTGAGATTGACCACATCCATGGCTCGATCTTTTAGCCCCTCGACCACCATCGCCAAGCTATCGATCACTTCGTCAAGAATAAACGGTTTGGATGTATGCGTCCTTACTGTCAGACATTCTCGATAGCTTGCGCAAGGTTGTTCGACGTAAACATCCACGTCTCGCAGAGCATCTACGACCCTGATCGCCTGGTGCTGGCTCCAGCCGGTATTCGCGTCTGCCACGAGAACATCCTCATTGGTCAGGATCTGGGCAACCTCTTGGACGCGGGCAATGTCCGTATCCGGATTCCCTCCAACTTTAAGCTGAAACTTTCTATATCCTTCACTTCGATACGACGCCACTTTACGCACCATTTCGGCTGGGTCTTCCTGGGAGATCGCCCGGTAGAGTGGAAAGGATTCGCCATAGCGGCCACCGAGCAGAGAGACGATAGGCAGACCGGCAAGTTTGCCCAAAATATCCCAACATGCGATGTCAATTGCGGATTTCACATAGGGGTGTCCACGCAAGCCGAAATCCATTCGATCATTGACAACGGATAGTTCCGTCGGATTCAAGCCAATCAGATGAGGTGCGACTTCTGCGACGCCGGATCGAACCCCGGTGGCATAGGCAGCCAGATAGGCTGGCCCCAGGGGGCAGACCTCTCCGTATCCGCTGATACCTGCGTCCGTGTGGACCGCCACTACGGTGGAATCGAAGACATCGACACTCTTGCCGCCAGACCATTTATAAACACCTTCACAAAGCGGTAGATTCACCTGGAAAGCTTCGATTTTCTTGATTTTTGGGAACATCATCATCTTCTCTTCTGGGTTTCTTCGTTGGGCTGCCGTGGTTTTTCGAGCAGGGCAATGAGCGCCTGCCCTGCGCTGAGAATGTGGCCCTTGAGCAGTTGTGTCGACTTTTGACGGTCTCTTCGGACGCACGCTGCGAGAATCTCGCGATGCTCCTGGGCTGCACGCTGTGTCCAATGAGTTACCGAGATTTGAATCTTCGCGTAACGCTCATTCAGGTGATGCAGACTTTGAAGGATGCCCATGGCGATGGAACAGCCGCTCGGCGCGCACAGGGTCGAGTGAAAGCGCCAGTTATACTCTCCCCAGGTTGCAACCTCATTTTTTTTAAATGCGGTCTCGTAGTCGTCAAGAATGCGCTTGGCCTGCTCCAGCTCCGCCATTGCCAGACGAGGGATGGCTTTTCCCAAAACCTCCGGTTCAATCATGGCGCGCAGGTGAATCACCTCCTGAATCTCACTCAGGGAGAGGCCGGATACCACGGCCCCCTTTCCTGGCTGAAACAGCAGCAGCCCTTCGACCTCCAACTGACGCATGGCCTCCCGAAGTGGAATGCGGCTGATGGCATATTCGCGCGCAATGGCTACCTGATTGAGCGATTCCCCCGCTTGAAACTCGCCGTCAATGATCCGCTGACGCAGGGCGTTTACCGCGGTCTCCACCAGCGTCTTGCGTGGCAGCGCCGATGGCGCAGCGGCAGGAAGCGTTCGCTCGAAGACCGGCTGGAAAGAGTTCATCAAGAAGTGTATACACGACACCATTGCATGAAAGCAAGAGTGTTTTGAGATCGTTGAAAACATGCCGCCCGGAATGGAGCGCGAAGGGCGCCGTTCAGAATCCAGGTTGGATCTCCGGGCGATGGAGTGGGTGCTTCTGTTCCCGAGTTTCCTGTTGAGGGAGCCCCGTTCATCTGGATTCTTCGCCGGATTTCGACGCAGCAGCGTTCGATGCCGTAGGCGGATGCGCAGCCTGCATCCTCTCTGTATGGGGGAAGCAAAGACGGCCGCCAAGTTGGACAGGTCGCGCTCCGACAGATCCAGGGCAGCCGGGCAGTCAAGGACTCGCCAGCAGTGGCAGAGGGCCCGCGCCGCAGCCGGGTTCTGGCATCGGTCCTTGGCCTACGTACGCGGATGGGGCTTTGAGCCTGAGGGAAAGGTAGCCGAGTTGGCGAGCTTTCCTAAGGATATCGCTGCTTGCAGACTCCCTGCCCGAGTCCGAGCAATTGACCTTTGCGGCTGGGGCGGAGCCGGGCTGGCCAGCCGTGTACGGCTTGATGCTCTGGATGGCCACAGCCGAGCCCGGGCAGCCACGGCCAGCGATCCACAGCAGCTTATGCCGCTTGCTACCCCGTGGATTGAGATCCTTCGACCCTGCTTCCCCATGCGCCCGGTTGCCGCCCCTGGGGCGCAGGTAGCCGATCATTTGGCAGGCGATGCCTTAGCACACAGGGCGGGCCGACGGCCTCAGCAGAGGCTGGCTCTTCAGATTCGGCCGGCGCCGCAAGCTCTCCTTCCGACCGCTTTGAAGGTGGTGTTGATCTCTTTCAATCGAGCGAGTCTTCGCCGGAAGGTGCAAGGCTGCTGTTTGGAATGCGGACTCCGCTCGTAAAACCAAAGTCAACTAGATGTGGAGGCTCAATAGGTTGTTCCGATTCAGGCCTGATCTGCTGACCGGCGGGTTTAGGTTGAGGCTAGCATGTGGGCGGTGGAAGTTGTAATCGTGGAGCCAGGAGTCGAGATGGGTTTGTCGTTCTGTGGAGTTCTGGTAGGTTCGCGCGTAGGCCCATTCTCGAAGCGCGG
>JAKART010000412.1 GCA_021819255.1 Acidobacteriota bacterium | reverse complement strand
CGAGCCATGATGCTCCTGCACGATCTTGGCGGCGATGGAGAGCCCAAGGCCGGTTCCGCGCTGCTTGGTGGAGAAGTACGGGAGGAAAAGGCTCTCGCGCATCTCGTCGGTGACGCCCGGACCGGTGTCCGCGATGACCAACTCGACCATGCCCGAAGGAAGGGTGCGGGTAGATACGTGCATTTCTCGGAGCAGGCTATCTTGCATCGCTTCCGCAGCGTTATCGATGAGGTTGGAGAGAGCGCGCTTGAGGGCCTCCGGGTCGGCCAGCACCAGAGGCAGTCCGGGCTGCAGATCGCGGTACACGCGAATGTTCCCCAGCCGGCCGGCAAAGAGCGCCAGCGAGTTCTCCACAATGACGTTGAGGCTAAAGGGCCGGGGACGCGAGCTGGGAAACTCGGCAAGCGCGGAGAACTGATCCACGAGCGAGCGCATCGTCTCCACGGAGGCCGTGATGATCTCACTGGAGTGCTGGATCACTGCCGGAGAAGGTGATTCCATATGGTATTGCGTGAGCATCGTGCTGATTCTGAGGATGTGGCGGCGAATCAGCTCGGCGTTGAGAGAGATGGGAGTCAGGGGGTTCTTGATCTCGTGCGCGACCCGGCGAGCGACCTCCTTCCAGGCGCTTTGCTTTTGGGCGCGGAGCAGTTCCGTGGCATCTTCCAGCACCAGTACATAGCCCAGATGCTCGCGGATGGGCCGCTCCGTACCTAACGGTCCAGACCCGCCCGGAGCAAATTGGCCGGAAGTTCCGCCGGACTGGCCTTCCAGAAGAGCTACGGTCGCAGCCAGATGGAGAACGCCGCCGCTGGACTGCATCTGCATCTCCGAGGATGCGGAGCCCATGCGGTGGGCACGGCGAAGGAGGTGGTCAAGGTTATGGACGATGTCTTCCGGGAGAGCCGCGGAGAGCGGCAGACCGACGAACTGGCGCTGGCCGCCCGGGTCCAGCATCTCGGAGAAGGCTCGGTTCGCCAGCAGAATCCGGCGATCCGCCGAAAGGGTGATGACACCGGAGGGGATGGTCTCAATCATCGTCTCCAGTTCGTTACGGCGGGCCTGAAGGGCTTGATTCAGGTCAGAGAGCTGCTCGCTGGAGCGAGCTGCGGCGGCGTGGGCGCTCTCCAGATCCGCCGCCATGGCGTTGAAGCGTTCCACCAACTCTCCGAGTTCCTCGGTGACCGACTGGCCGACACGGTGCGCGTAATCGCCGGCAGCGATAGCCTCCATGGCGTCAGCCAGCGATTCAACGGGCCGAGTGACCTGTTTGCTCAGGTTCAGCGCCAGCCAGCAGCCGGCAAAAAGCGCCAACGCGGTGGTGAGCAGAAGAAAGCCCATATAGAGGCTGCGAATCTCACGGCGCTCCCGATAGAGCATCCAATAGGCGGCCGCGGAGCGGCTAAGGCGCTCTGAGACGGCGGAGATCCCGGCAGGGATGGAAAGAGCGGCTACCACCAGGCCACCGTGAGGGAGCGCGGCTGTGGCCAGGGTGTATTCGCTGCCTGAAAGAGTGTAGAAGGGCTCATCCGTGCGTTGCGCGGCCTGCAGAATGGCCTTCAGCGTAGGACCTTGCAACCGGGAACTGGGGCCGGATTTGGACTCGGAGCCGTCATCCGTGGCGGATTCGGCCGGCTGAATGGGCCGCAGCACGGCTTGCCCGGAAGGACTGCTCGGAACATCCAGCGAGGTAACCGGCTCTCCATCCCTGTACAAAACGACAAAGCCGCCCTGAAGCGTCACCTCGTGGCGCCGCAAAATCTGCTGAATCTGTGCCAGGGACGCGGGCGAGAACTGTGGGCTATTCTCGCTGAGGTTGGTGAGTTCGACGGCGATGGAGTCGGCCTCCGAGCGGGCGTTCGCATCCACGTACTGATAGAGATCGAGAGCCATCCGATCGGCGTCCTCGCGCATCTGGGTAACAGGCTGGGAAAACCAGCGATCCACGGCTCGGTTCATCAGCAGATAGCTGAAGAGAAACATGAAGACCAGGGGGACCACCGAGACCAGAAACGCTCCCCAAAGCATCCGCGTGCGCAGGCGGGTGCCCAAAACCTGGCTGCGCTGATCCGCGTAGAGCTTGAGGACGTTGCGGACCAGCAGCACCAGCACGCCGATAAAGAGCAGAAAGGCCAGTACCGAGAGACTGACAAAGACTTCTGTCTGAAGCAGCGAGCTGGGATTGAGGAAGTTGAGGTTAAAGGCATTGAGAGCAGCCAAGGCCAGGAAGAGCACAAGCAGGCTAGCGCCAAGCACGATGACCAGCACGCGACGCCGATTGGCTGCAACTCCCATGCACGCAAGTTTACTCGCTTTCCGGCAGAGGGTTTGGCCGGCAGCGGGGTAGGCGCCGGCCTCGAAAACCACAACGGCATGGGAGCTTCGCTCAACCCGGTCACGCGAGCAGGTCACGCACCGGCGTGAACTCACGGCCCTGGGCCAGTGCGACAGCTCTGTAAGTAAGCGAGCCCTGGAAGGTGTTGACTCCTTCGGCGATACCAGCATCTTCTCGTATGGCGGCGTTGGCCCCCCGTTGGGCGAGCTTCATGACGTAGGGGAAGGTGGCGTTGGTCAGGGCCAGGGTACTGGTGTTGGGAACCGCCGCGGGCATGTTGGTCACGCAGTAATGGACAACGCCCTCCAGCAGGAAACTCGGCTCGGAGTGAGTGGTGGGGTGCGCCGTCTCAATGCAGCCCCCCTGGTCGATGGCGACGTCGACGATGACCGCTCCCTTGCGCATCTTCGTCACCATGGATCGGGTGACAATCTTGGGAGCGGCGGCGCCCGGAATCAGGACGCCGCCAATGACCAGATCGGCTTCGGCCACGGCGCGCTCCACATTGTAGGCATTGGAGTAAAGAGTTTTGAGACGGCCGGAGAAGATGTCATCCAGTTCCCGCAGGCGGTTCAGGTTCAGCTCGCACAGGGTCCCGCTCGCTC
>JAKART010000411.1 GCA_021819255.1 Acidobacteriota bacterium | reverse complement strand
TATTGGAGGATTCGCAACCTGGCGCCACACATGGTGGGAGTGAAGGCAGCGGTGCTCGCGGTCGGTGGGCTCTTCGATGAGCAGGATCTCTCCGGACCGGTGACGGTGTTCCACGCCATTGCGAAGTTGAGCCCCGGCGCTGCCGAGGACACGCTGATTGAAGGACCGTGGTATCACGGAGAGTGGGCGGGCGGCGCGGGGCGCGTGATCGGCGATGTCGATTTCGGATCAGACACCGGAGAGTTTTACCGGGAGAAGATCGAAGCGCCGTTCTTTGCCCACTACCTGAAGGATCAATCGTGGGACGGTCTGCCCAAGGCGTACGTCTTTGAGACCGGGACGAACGTGTGGAAGAAATACGATGCGTGGCCGCCCCAACAGGCGGTGGAGAAGATGCTCTATCTGGAGCCGGGCGGGGGCCTGGGATGGAGCCAGCCTGCAATAAGAAACTCGAGTGACAGTTACGTGAGCGATCCGGCGCATCCGGTTCCTTACACCCCCTATATCACCGGCGTGGATGTTCCGCAGCGCTATATGGTGGACGACCAGCGGTTTGCAACCACGCGGGGAGATGTGCTGGTGTATGAGAGCGCTCCGTTGAGTCAGGATGTGACGGTGGTGGGACCGGTCCGGCCGATGCTGAAGATTGCATCCACAGGGACGGACTCCGACTTCGATGTGAAACTCATCGATGTCTTTCCGGAGGACTACAAGGATCCGCTGGCTAAGGAGCACAAGGGAAGCGGAGCGACCACGCCGACGGTGTATATGCAGGGTTATCAGATGCTGGTGCGTGGCCAACCCTTCCGCGCCAAGTTCCGGCACTCGTGGGAGCATCCGCAGCCGTTGACGCCGGGCAAGATCACGGCCGTGAACTTCACCATGCAAGACATCAGCCACACGTTCTTGAAGGGACACCGCATCATGGTGCAAATCCAGAGTTCCTGGTTTCCCCTGGTGGATCGCGATCCGCAGACCTTCGTGGATATTTACAAGGCGAAGCCGGAAGACTTCAAAGCGGCGACCGAAACGGTCTTCCATCAGGCAGGGGCTGCCAGCGGAGTTGAGCTGATGGTGATGCCGTAGTAAGGCAGCGCGGTATGAGCCTCACAGCGCCGTTGATCCGCCAGGCGCCGCGCAAGAACTGCGGAGCAGCGGTGCTCCCGAATCTGTATTTGGCCGCGGCGAGGGTGAAGGACGGTGCGCCAGAGCCGCTTGGGCGGAGACTAGACCATTTTCCCTGAAGGTGTAAGCAAGGGGAACGGCTCCTGTGGGCGTTTTCCTCAATGAAAACGCCACCGAACGCCCGCTTCCGTACACCCATCATCAGGGAAAATGGTTTAGAGGCGCAGCCAGCGGGAGGGGTTTGCGCGTCAGCAGTTGGCAATCGGCCTTTGCATTCCGGGGAGGCGTTTCTGCGAGCGCAGCGAATGAGGAGGGGAGTTCATGGACGGCAGTGGCGTACCGCGGACGGTGGCTGAGCGGCTGTACTACGACCTGGATGCGGCGCTGGAGTTTCAGGCGGTTGTGACTGGCTTGCGGTCCGGAGGGCGAGAAGGGGGTTCGGATGGGCAGGGGAAACCGCTCTGGCATCTGGCGCTGGACCGCACCGCGTTCTATCCCGCCGGCGGAGGCCAGCCCTGGGATCAGGGACTGCTCCTGGCGACTCTGCCAAATGCTGAAACCTTGCGGGTTGAGGTGGAGCGGGTGGAGGAAGATGCGGCGGGCCAGGTCTGGCATGCCGTTTGGGAGCCCGTTGCCGTTGGCGCACCCGTGCTGGGCAGGGTGGATGCCGAGCGCAGGATGGATCACGCGCAGCAGCACTCGGGGCAGCACCTGCTGTCGGCGATGTTTCTGCGTGAACTTGGCCTGCCCACAGTTTCTTTCCATCTGGGCGCTCAGTCGGTGACGATTGACTTGAAGGCCGAAATGATCTGCCCGGAGGATCTGGCCCGGGTGGAAGATGCGGTGAATCGCGTGATCTTTGAGGACCGCCGGATGCTTTCGCGCTGGGTGGAGCGGGAAGAGGCGGAACAGATGCTGGCCCGAGGGGAGCTGCGCAAGCTGCCGGAGCGCGCCGGGCCGATAAGAATCGTGCAGATGGAGGGTGTGGAGAGCAACGCCTGCGGAGGAACTCATGTGCGGTCCACGGGGGCCATTGGAGGGCTTCTGGTGCGGAGGGTGGAGAAGGTGCGCCAGGGGCAGCGGGTGGAGTTCTGCTGTGGTCTGCGGGCCGTAAGAGCCGCGCGATCCGACCTTGCGCGGCTGCGCGAGTCAGGGGCGCTGTTGAGTGTGGGACCAGCGGAGTTGGCCGGCAGGGTAGCGGGGCTGATGGAAGACAGGAAGCAGCGAGCGAAGGAGCGCAAGCTGCTGGAGCGCCAGATCAAAGAGCTGGAAGATCGACTGAGGGCCTCATCCCAGCAGCGCCGGCGGGGGGATGAGGGAAGCGAGCAGGGGTGACGGTCGCTGGCGCAACATGGCGAAGATATCCGCCGGATCGCACGGCTGCGCCAGCTAAGCTGTAAGGGTGAGTCTGTTTTGCGATGTCGCGCTGCCGGTGCCGCTGGATCGGGTGTTCACCTACGAACTCGGCGGACTTAAGGCCGAGGTGGGCGCTCGGGCGATTGTGTCGTTTGGCGGCCGGCGGTTGGTGGGCGTGGTGGTAAAGCTGCACGATGTCGCGCCGGGCCGGCAGGCTGTTTCAGCCTCGATCGATCAAGATGGGGACGTCTCTCAGGATGTGGGTCGCGTGCGGGCGGAGGGTGGGAGCGCTGAGGCGATTCCGGTCAAGCCTGTTGAGCAGGTTTTGGATGCGGCAGCCCTGCTCTCCGCGGAACTGATGGAGCTGGGAAGATGGGTGGCGGGATACTACTGCGCTCCGCTGGGCGAGGTGCTGAGAGGGATGTTGCCGCTAACCGCCGAGGTGCGGCGGCAGTGGGGATACACGATCGCA
>JAKART010000410.1 GCA_021819255.1 Acidobacteriota bacterium | reverse complement strand
CGGCCATCTTGGTCCAGGAGTCCATGGCGGCGACGCCGGCGGCCAGCAGGACGGTGATGATGCCGCCGGCCACCGGGATGATGTTGAACAGGCCCATCAGCACGCCGAGCAGGAAGAAGTAGCGCACATGAAGCGCGGCGAAGACGATGGTGCTGGTGATGCCGAGGATGAACATGAGGGAGATCTGGCCGATGAACCAGCGGCTCATGCGAACCTCGGCGACCTCCAGCGTTCGGGCCAGGCGCTGCCTGGAGTCAACAGCCAAAAAGGAGAGCAGGTAGGCGTACAGGAACTCGCCCTCCAGCATGAAGTAGACGCACAGGATAATGGCGGTGAAGAGATCGAAGACGCGTGAGAGCCAGAGCGGCGCTGAGGCCAGAAGGTATTGGGCGGTAGACGCGGCGGCGCTCTCGCCCTGTGCGGCAATGGAGTCAAAGCCCAGCTTGTCGGCCAGGGGAAGGCTCTTCACCTTGTCCAGAATATGGGGAATGCGCCGGGGAAGGTCAGCGCCGAAGAGCCTGATGTCGCGCAGAACGGGCGGCAGGGCGACAACCAGCAGCAGTGCAACGGCGAGGGAGACCGAGAGCACCAGGGCAACGATGGCCAAGGGACGCGATGGAGACCAGCGGCCGATGCGCAGATCCATGATGTTCTGCACCATGGGCATCATCACAACGGCAAAGAGGGCGCTGACGTAGACCAGTTCCAGCACCGAGCGCAGTCGCCAGGCGAGAACCAGACTCAGCGCGACCGCAAAGGCGAAGAGGATGGAGCCCTGAGCCGACGAAGAGCGCAGTGCGCCCCTCTCCTCCGGTCCGGGGACTTCGGTTTGGCTGCGCGGAAGGGACAGCGGGCACGCTCCTGTGGGCTTCCAGAGCCGTTGCCTGGGATGGGCCGGCCCAAGCGGGCAGGTTCAAGGCGCCATTCCAGAGGAAGGCGTCCGGAGAGGCAAGACTCGGCAATACGCGGCGAGGAAGCCGGCTTTCTATTGAGATGCTCTCACCGGACACGCTCGGCGGCAAATCGGCTGGCTGGAGTTGGAGGGGAACGGTGGCATCTGAGATGAGCCAGAAGGCTGCGGGCTGAAGGCGTCCGGAACCGAGGCTGCCGTGGGGCAGCTATTCCGATTCCTCACGAGGGTGTTCAGCGAGTTCGGCGTGGCGGAACGAGCTTGATCTGGAAGATGGTGGGCCACTCCTTGCCGGTGACGAAAAGGCGATCATGCTGGGGATCGTAGGCGATGCCGTTCAGAACGGCCTCGGCGTCCAGCCGTTCCACCGAGGGAAGGATGCCGGTGAGGTCGATCCAGGAGAGGACGCGGCCGTTGCCGGGAGAGATGCGGGCGATGCGGTTGCTGTGCCAGACGTTGGCGTAGATCTGGCCGTGAATGTACTCCAGCTCATTCAATTCGGTTACGGGCTCTCCCTGGTCGGTGACCAGCAGGCTGCGGACGGTGTGGAAGTCTCTGGGGTCGCGGAAGCGCAGGGTGGCCGAGCCATCGGAGGTGATGATGCTGGTTGCATCGCGAGTCATGCCCCAGCCTTCGCCGCTGTAGTGAAAGGTGGCGATCCGGCGCAGGGTGGCGCGGTTGTAGACGAAACCGATGTGCGACTGCCAGGTCCACTCATACAGGTTTGGGCCCCAGTTGATGATGCCTTCTCCGAAGTACTCCGGGGGAAGCTCAACATGCTGCAGGACGCGCCCGGTAGCCGGGTCTGTCACCAGCACCTGGGAGTGTCCCTTGAGCCCGGTGCCCTCATAGAACTTGCCGTTGAGATAGAAGAAGCCCTCCGTGTAGGAGGAGGTGGAGTGAGGAAAGGTGGCGACAACACTGTAGCCGTAGACGGGGGTGGGGCTCTGGGCCTTGCTGCAGGCGGTAGCAAATGAGAATGGAAGCAGAAGGAAAGAGGCCAGCACAAGGTTGGCGAGCGGGGTACGACGCATGATCTCAAGGATAACCTGTGCCCTCAGCAGCACGCAGGAGCTCTGGAGAAGCAGCCCGAGGGCGCAGGATCGCACGCGAATGGAACCCTTGCCGGATGCTGGGCCACGGACCAGCCACGGGCGTCCTGATAGAAAGACGCCCATGGTGGCAGGGACGTCGCGTGCTCGCCGCGGGGCGCGTGCTCGGCGCCGAGGCCGGCTCAGCGAAAGCCCTGGTGACCGGTAGCCGGCGCGGCGCTGCGCAATGTTGCCAGGATCGCTTCCGCTGTGTCGGCGGGCGTTCGTTCCGCCGTTTCGATGCAGTGCGTGGCGATGCGCTGGTAATGGGGGTGGCGGAGGTGAAAGCGGCGCTCGGCCAGATTGAGGTCGGCGAGATTGGGGCGCGCTGTGGCGGAGGGGTCCGCGGCCTGCGCCGCGCAACGGGCGACGAGAACCTCAAAGGAAGCAGAGAGATAGATCACGGCGGTGTGGGGCGTCTGTTCCAGCAGAAGGCGGTTGCCGAGCTCTTCGGGAGCTCCGCCGCCCAGGGCGATCACCACCTGCCGCTGGCCGAGCAAGGAGGCCAGGGCCGCGGACTCGAGATGGCGGAAGTGGGTTTCTCCGTCTTCGGAGAAGATCTGCGGGACGGAGCGGTGCTGGCGAGCTTCAATCTCGTGGTCGAGATCCAGGAAGCGCCAGCCCAGACGCTCGGCCAGCAGCCTGCCGGTCGAAGTTTTGCCGGAGCCCATGAAGCCGGTGAGAACGATGCGGTCGATGCCGGGGAGGATTTGGTTAGCAGAGTCCGGGTGAGGTGGAAGACTACCTGGGGTGGGGTTTCCGGCCCGGGAGCGATCGGATGGAGCGGGCTTGCCGAGGCTGGAGTCTTTGGGCATGGAGTGGGTGGCGGGGTGAGTAGGTTCGGTCAGGGTTGCTGTACTCATTTTCGTCTCCGGAGTTGCTTGCGGGGGAAGCAAAGTTGGTTTTGCTGCAAAAGAAAAACCGCAGACCCTGTGGGCTGCGGCTCGGTGAGTATTTGTGA
>JAKART010000409.1:2603-2970 GCA_021819255.1 Acidobacteriota bacterium | reverse complement strand
TCCGATCTTGATCGGTCCTGTCGCAAGGGGAGACGAAAATGAAGCGGCACCGGGAGTAGATTGAATCTGAGTTGCGTCTGGGCCGAAGACCGTTCCAGGCATTGGTGCCGTCAGGCCCGCAGATGAGTCCGGCCCGGAGGTCTGGAGGAGCAGGGGATTGTCGCCGTTGCCAAGCAGCGAGTCGCAACTGGATCAGTTCAGCTTCCATCCACTGGCGGGCAGCCCGGCGGTAGGGCATGGCGTATCGATCAGCGGGCTGACCAAGGACTTCCTCGGGGTCACTCACCCCAATCCTCCAATGATCGGCGCGGTCGAACCGCAGCGATAGCAGCTCAGCCGCCGCCGGTTTTCTGACCCAGGCCCCGAA
>JAKART010000409.1:0-2593 GCA_021819255.1 Acidobacteriota bacterium | reverse complement strand
CCCGGAATGACTTTCAGCCGGACTTTCAGCCTGGCTTTCTGGGGCGGGTCACCCCGGGCGGAGGGCGGCGGGTAGCGCCCGGTGAAATCCCTTCCATAGATCTCTCGGGTGGAGGCGCCTCCTCGGTCCGGATGCGAAGGTGTGACTTGTCGCTCACAAATCCCTGCCCGCTTATGCCCAGTCTCGAAGGCGAGAAAATGCCGACCTTGTATCGCGGGTACCGATTCGGGCCGGGCTCAGGGGACCGATGGTGCGATCTGCGGCACCGACGCTGGATGGGTTGGACCAGTTGGGTCGATTCCGGCGCAGCCCAGATTCGGCAAAGCGCCGGGGTCAACGGCCGAGACGGACGCGCGTGAGGTCGGAAAGGGAGAAATGGTCGGGACGACTAGATTCGAACTAGCGACCTCACCCACCCCAAGGGTGCGCTCTACCAGGCTGAGCCACGTCCCGACTTGTTGCATGGGCCGCTCGCACCAGAGGGCAGGAGCAGCCGGGGTATTCTGAGTTTACACCACTCCAACCATGAGACTGGCGGCTGCGCGGCTTTCTTCGGGGTCTTCCCTCTTGGCCGCTTTCTTGCCCCGAAGGCGGCCGCCGCAACTCCCTCAATGCGTGGGCGCGACGTACTCCTTGGGAAGCTCGCCGCCGGAGCCGAAGAAGAACTCGTTCATCTGCTCGACCAAAAACTCCTGAGCCTCTTTGGTCCAGGGCTGCAGGCGGTATTCGTTCAACAGCATCTTCTGCCGCTCGATCCACTCGCTCCAGGCCTGCTTGGAGACGCTCTTGTAGATCTTCTGACCGAAGTCCGTGTCGAACGGTGGTTCGTCGAGTCCCTCCATTTCGGCTTTGTACTTGGTGCAGAAAACCATATGTGGCATCGTCCCAGCTCCTTGTGCTTCCTTGGGTGCGAATCCTGTCCGGCAAACTTTGGATGCGCGACCTTCAGTTTACCTCGATCTGGAGGTCTCCCCGGCCTGCGTGGTTTCTATAATCCTTGCCATGGATGAAAAATCGATCCGCAAGGAGTCCAGCTCGCCGTGCCGGCCTGCAGAACACCCCTTGGACGCGCAGCCTGGAACCGACAGCGTTCCCGCGCGCATCGAGGAGCTGTGTGAACAGTTGCGTCACCATGAATACCTCTATTACGTGCTCGATGCGCCGGAGTGGAGCGATGCCCGGTACGACGCGGCGATGAACCAGTTGCGCGCCCTGGAAACCGAGCACCCGGAGCTGATCACTCCGGATTCGCCCACGCAGAGGGTGGGCGGCAAACCCAGGGAGGGCTTTGCGAAGGTGGCGCACTCCCGGCCTATGCTCTCCCTGGACAATGTGTACAACGAAGAGGAGCTGCGGGCCTGGGCCGAGCGGGTGGCCGGCGGGCTGGCTGCCGGCGAGGGTCTTCGCTACGTGTGCGAGCTGAAGCTGGATGGGTTGTCGCTGGCGCTGCAGTATCGGGCCGGTGCGCGCGGCGCAGCGTCTCTCAAGACCGGAGTCACTCGCGGCGACGGGACAGTCGGCGAGGATGTGACCGGCAATGTGCGGACGATTCGCAGCGTTCCCCTGCAGGTCTCTGCCCGGGTGCTGGAGACGGCTGGCTTGTCGCCGGGGTTTGAGGTGCGGGGCGAGGTGGTGCTGCCGCGCAAGGCGTTTGAGCAGATGAACCGGGAGCGGGAGGCGCAGGGGCTGGCTCCGGCGGCCAACCCGCGCAATGCGGCCGCCGGAACGCTCCGCACGCTGGAGCCGAATATCGTGGCGCAGCGCCGGTTGGAGATGTTTGCCTACTTCCTGTTGCGGGGAGAAGACGCGGGCGAGGCGGCGGGTGAGCCGCTGCTGGAAAGCCAGAGCGCTGCGCTGGCGGCGCTGCGAAAGGCCGGGTTTCTGGTGAATCGCCATGCGCGCACAGTGGAGTCGGTGGCGGAGGTGATGGGGTTTATCGCCGAGGTGGATGCGCTGCGCGACGGCCTGCCTTATGAGATCGACGGCGTGGTGATCAAGGTGGATGCCGTGGCCCAGCAGCGCCGGCTGGGATTTACCGGCAAGGCGCCGCGCTGGGCGATCGCCTACAAGTTCCCCGCGCGAGCGGGCCTTACCCGGCTGCTGGAGGTGAAGTTCAGCGTGGGACGAACCGGCAAGATTACGCCGGTCGCCTTTCTTTCTCCGGTCTGCATTGGAGGGACGACGGTGACCCGCGCTACCCTGCACAATCTGGATGAGGTGCGGAGGCTGGGGGTAAGAATCGGAGATTTCGTCTCTGTGGAGCGGGGCGGCGACGTGATTCCCAAGATCACGGAAGTGGTCGGCGATGCGGCGCACCCGCGCGGCGATGAGGAGATTGTCTTCCCGGCGGTCTGTCCCCGCTGCGGAGAGGCTCTGGTGCGCACGGAGGGAGAGGTGGACCTGCGCTGCGTGAATGCGAGCTGCCCCGCCCGGCTGGAAGAGGAGTTGCGGCACTTTGCCTCCCGTGGGGTGATGAACATCGAAGGACTGGGCGAGGCCATGGTGGCGCAGCTACTGGGGCACGCGGCCACGGAGAGCCCGGCGGCCGGCGGCGAGGACGGGCTGGAGGATGCCGCGGAGGAGGGGCAGCTCG
>JAKART010000408.1 GCA_021819255.1 Acidobacteriota bacterium | reverse complement strand
TTGTCGGCGCCAGGGGCGCCTGGGCAGTGTTCAGCCGGCTGAACTCCATCAGCCCCAATGAAAGCTTTACGCCGAAGTGGTCGGATAAGCCGTTGCTCAAGTCGTACCAGAAAGAGAAGCCGCCTCTGGGCTGGCCACGCACCACAGACTCCCTCTGCCCCAAGTGCGTGCCGCAGATTCGCAAGCAGATTGTGGACGGCAAGCTGCCCCACGAGATTCTGCTCAATGAGAAGGTAGGCGAGATCAAGGCGCAGATCATCGAGCGGGACGGCAAGATCCTGATGGTGAAGGACTGCCCGATCCACGGCCACTTTGAAGATGTGATGTCCATCGATCCTCCCATGATGAAGCACCTGGAGGACGTCTTTCCGGGCCGCGACATCCGCGCCCACAACGACGGCAAGCTGCACAATCACGGCACCTCGACGGTCACTCACGGGCGCGGCTCGGTGTTGACCATCGACCTGACCAACCGCTGCAACATGATGTGCGACCCCTGCTTCATGGACGCCAACCAGGTCGGCTTTGTGCATGAGCTCACCTGGGATGAGATCAAGACCATGCTGGACAACGCCATCACCATCAAGCCCAGGCGGCAGATGTCGGTGCAGTTCTCCGGCGGCGAACCCACGCTGAGCCCTTACTTCCTGGACGCTGTGGCCTACGCTCGCAAGGTGGGTTACAACTCCGTGCAGGCGGCCACCAATGGGATTGAGTTCGCCAAGTCCAAGGAGTTCGCCAAGGCCGCGGCGGAGGCCGGCCTGCGCTATGCGTACCTCCAGTTTGACGGCATCGGCAATGCCGCCAACTCGCACCGCAAGGTGGGCAATGCCTTTGACGTGAAGCTGCAGGCGATCCACAACCTGCATGATGCCGGCGTGGATATCGTTCCCGTCACCACCATCGTCAACGGCATCAACAACGAGCAGGTGGGGCGCATCATCCAGTTCGCCATGGACAACCCCAAGAAGATCAACTTCCTCTCTTTCCAGCCGGTCAGCTTCACCGGCCGCGATGAGGACATCTCCGATGAACGCCGCACCGCACAGCGCTACACCCTGTCGCACCTGGCGCATGACGTCCGCGACCAGACAGGGCTGGGCGAGAGCACGCGGGACTGGTACCCCATCAGCTTCATGTCCACCTTCTCAGACTGGGCTGACCTGGTGCACGGACCGAACCACGAGTGGGGGCAACTCTCCTGCGGATGCCATCCCAACTGCGGCATCGGCATGGCCCTGATGATCGACAAGGAGACCAAGGAAGCCGTGCCGGTGACGGCCTTCCTGAACGCTCCGCAACTGGCCAGAGACATTGCCCGGGTCAACGACGCGGCCCGCGGCAAGTTCCTGACCACGTTGGGCGGCTCTCTGGCCCTGCTCCGCAACTATGAGCCCTCCAAGGCCCCCACCCACTTCAGCCTCTTCGCTCTGCTGGCCAAGTTCGACAAGGCCCTTGGAGCCAGCGGGCGAGACTATGGCAAGGTCTCCGGAGACCGCACCATGGAGGATATCCAGAAGCGCCGCGCCGACCGCTGGAACTTCCTGTTCATCGCCGGCATGTGGTTCCAGGATCTGTTCAACTACGACTTCCGCCGCACCGAGCAGTGCATCATCCCCTACGCCACCCAGGAGGGCGAGATCAGCTTCTGCGCCTACAACACGGGCATAGGCTGGCGCAACATCATTGAGAAGATGCACATGACAGCCTCGCTGACCAAGTGGTACGAGGAGCATGGCCGCCATGAGATCTTCGCCGGTGGAAAGAAAGTCGGCCTGGAAAAGCAGGAGAAGATTGATTTGGTGGTCAACCAGGAGCATGTGAATGCGGCTGCCAACGATACCTTCGACAAGAGCGGCATCGCCAAGAACGCCCGCGAGGAGAAGCTCCGCGCCCGCGAGCAGAAGCTGAAGCAGGATGCCGAGAACGCCCGCATGGCCAAGCTGTACCGCAAGGAGATCCTCAAAGAGCAGGAGATGCCAGGATTCGTCCCGCTCGGCGAGATCAGCGCCATCAAACCCGCAGCCCAGCCGCAGAAGGACGTCGAGGAGACCGTCGCCGGCGACTGACATAGCCACGGCGCTTCCAAATCGGCCAGGGGAGGAGAGGAGACTCTCCTCCCCTTCCTAGCTCATTCGAAATGTCCCCTGGAAGAAAGTGATGGAGCCGCCCGCAGACCCGGTCTCACACCGCCTTAGCTCCGCCCTCTGGATACCGCGCCCCTAGGCGCTGGCGTGTGGCGCTGGCTTGTGGCGCTGGCTTGTGGCGCCAGCTTGGACGCCGTCTCCCGTAGATGCAGGTTGGCTCAGGACGCGACGATCCGGATTGGGCAGGAAGCAGATGCCTCCATCGGTCCCATAGAATGGTCTTGGCATGAACCAGGCTTCCGGCGCCACTCCACCAAAGACCATCCCGAACAGCATCCGCGCCGTGCTCTTTGACTATGGCATGGTGCTCAGCCAGTCTCCACAGGCCATGGACTGGAGATGCCTTCAGCTTGCGCTGGATCCCGCAGGGAAGTCGTCTGCTGAGGAGTTTTCCGCGGCCTACTGGAAGTACCGCGATGCCTATGACCGGGGGATCTTGAAGGGGCCCGCTTACTGGGAGAAAGTCGCAACCGAGTTCGGCCGAACTCTGGACCCGCCCACGCTCCATGCGCTGCTGGAGGCAGACCTGACTGCCTGGTCGCGACCCAACACTCCGATGATGGCCTGGGCGGCACGGTTGCAGCGCACAGGCATCAAGACGGGCATCCTCTCCAACATGGGTGACGCCATGGAGGAGGGCATAAGAAAGCGGCTTCCCGACATCGACAGCTTCTCTCACCATACTTTTTCGCATCGCCTGCATCTCGCCAAACCAGATCCCGCCATCTACCTCCACTCCATCCATGGACTCGGTGAAACTCCCAACCATATCCTTTTCATCGACGACCGGGCGGAGAATATCGACGCTGCACGACAATTAGGAACTTTCGCCATCCAGTATTCAGGACAGGCAGCGTTCGCGCAGCAGATGCAGCAGATGGGATTCGGCTGGTTGCTGTAGA
>JAKART010000407.1 GCA_021819255.1 Acidobacteriota bacterium | reverse complement strand
AGCTGAATCGACGCCCAGATGCATCCGCTTGGAACTCCGCAAAGCAGCAATCTCCACCGACCGCCAGCCACGAAACAGATTCTTTGCATCGCTCTTCTCCTCGCCAGGCAAGATCAAGACCCCTGCAACATGGCCGCGCAGACCGCCAGGCCGGTGATGGCTGCCGTCTCCGCACGCAGGATCCGGGGTCCAAGCGTCACTGGCCTCCACCCGTTCTGACTGAATAGCGCCATCTCCTCGGCCGTCCATCCGCCTTCCGGCCCGATCGCCAGCGCTACCGGAAGGCTCTCACGCAGCGGCTCGCGGGCCAGCTCGTTGCGCAGGGAGTTTTCCTGCTCGGTCTCCGCCAGCAAAAATCTCGTCTCCGCGCTCACGCCACCCAGCGCCACCTTCAACGCGACGGGATCGTCCACCACCGGTACATCGCTGCGCCGCGACTGTTGCGCAGCTTCCCGTACGATCCTTCTCCAGCGCTCGACACGCTTGGCGGCGGCCTGGGCCAGATGCTTCTCTGTCCTTCTCGCGATCACCGGAGAGAGGCGAGCTGCACCCAGCTCGGTAGCCTTTTCCATCCCCCACTCCATGTGATCAAACTTGAAGACCGCCATCAAAAGGTGGATCCGGAGACAGACCTCAGCCTCCAGTTGCTCCTTCAGGGCAAATACCACCTCATTCTCAGCGGCGGAAATAACCTCCGCGCGATGCAGGAATCCATTCGCCACTACGTCAAAGACCTGTCCCGTCTGCGCCCGCAGGACCCGCGCAAGATGCGCCGCCTGCTCTCCCTGCAAGCTCGCGCTGGTCTCAGTCCATGTATCAGCAATCCATCGTCTTCTCGTCATGGGTC
Source organism: Acidobacteriota bacterium (assembly GCA_021819255.1). GTDB lineage: Bacteria > Acidobacteriota > Terriglobia > Terriglobales > Acidobacteriaceae > Granulicella. The sequence goes on along the minus strand of JAKART010000407.1, from coordinate 2,242 downwards.
CAGCATACTGCTTGATGGCAGGAAGGAATTCGGCGTCTCGATTCGCCTCTTCTCACGACACTTGAGGAGGCGCTGAAAACACATCAGGGAACGCTTCAAGAGCGTTCCCTGGGTGTGTTGCCTTTTTCTTTCGTGCTTTGCCTTGGTTGCGTTTGCCTGCGCTCCCAATCGATGGTGAACATCGACGCTGCTCTGTCTGTAGAGAGCAGCTATCGAAGGTATAGTTTTCCTGCGGCGAAGAGTCAAGAAAAAAAGAAGGCCATGTACGGATTTTTTCTTCCGCGTTTCCGTCCTTCCGCGGATCACCGTCTGTCCAGATGCGGATCTTTCCATCCTGCCTCGCCAAAACAGTGGAAGCCGCGCACTCCAGATAGGTGAAACCAGATACGTAAAGTTGCTGCACGCGAATGTCTCTTCAGAATGCGGGCCGGCGTCGAACGAGATCTTCTCATTGCCCCCGCCAGCCGGCTTCCCTCAATCACAGTCTTGCTCCTCGCGCGAGGATTCGCGGCTGGCGAGGCTTTATGAGGCCTTCCGGCGGCGCAGCGTCGAGCAGCATCTGAACTCTGATCGTCGCAGCTTGCGAAATCTCCTCCCCACACCGAGAACGGACGCCAAGCAACCTGTAGGAGCCTCTACTGCCGGCTCCATCCCTGGCGCGATCCGCGAGGCAATGCGATACCCAGGATTCAGGGTAGAAAGCCGCTCTCGACTCTCTGCTGCCTTCGGACCAGAGTCTGTTCGCCACTCGCGCGTCGTATACTACGGGCGGCCATGGCGTCCTGGATCGTTCTCAGCGCTGCGCGCCTCCTCATCGTGTTTGGCCGATGCGATGGGCACGCCCTTTTCGCCCGTCAGGCCGGATGGAGTGCTTATGCGTGAAGTGGTGATCGTCAGTGCGGCTCGAACCCCGGTGGGCAAGTTTCTTGGCTCACTCTCTCCCTTCTCCGCCGTGGAACTCGGAGCCGTTGCGGTGCGCGCCACGGTAGAGCGGACCGCCATCCAGGGATGCGCCGTGGATCCTTCGGAGATAACGGACTGCATCATGGGGTGCGTCCTTCCCGCGGGCCTGGGCCAGAATCCCGCTCGTCAGGCCGCGCTGCGCGCAGGGCTCTCCGACACCACCTCGGCGTTCACCATCAACATGGTCTGCGGCTCGGGGCTGAAGGCCATCGCCCTGGCCGCGCACGCCATCGCCGCCGGCGACTCGGAGATCGCCGTTGCCGGCGGCATGGAGTCCATGTCCAACGCGCCCTATCTCCTGCCCAAGGTGCGCACCGGACTGCGCGCAGGTGACGGCCAGATGATCGACTCTATGATTCACGATGGTCTGTGGTGCGCCATGGAACATCAGCACATGGGCATGACGGCGGAGCTGGTGGCGGAAAAGCACTCCATCAGCCGCCAGGAGCAGGACGAATACGCGCTCGGCTCGCACCGCAAAGCTTCTGCCGCATGGCAAGCGGGACGCTTCGGCGACGAGATCGTTCCTATCGCCCTCCCAGCCAAAAAGGGAGCGGCTCCCAGCACCCTGGCCCACGACGAGAGCATCCGTCCTGATGCATCCCTGCAGACGCTTGCCGCGCTCCAGCCGGCGTTCAAGGCTGACGGAACCGTAACCGCCGGAAACGCTCCCGGCATGAATGACGCCGCCGCCGCCGTCCTGCTCATGTCCAGCGAACGGGCGCATCAACTGCGCCTGAAGCCGCTGGCCACCCTTCGCGCCCAGGCCACCAGCGGCGTGGCTCCGCGCTGGGTGATGCTGGCTCCCGTCACGGGAGTGCGAAAGCTGCTGGTCCGTGCCGGCTGGTCGCTCCAGGATGTCGATCTCTTTGAACTCAACGAGGCATTCAGCGTCCAGGCGCTCGGCGTCACCCGGGAACTCGGTCTTTCACTGGACCGCGTCAACGTCAACGGTGGAGCTGTCGCCATCGGCCATCCCATCGGCGCCAGCGGCGCTCGCATCCTGGTCACCCTGCTCTATGAGATGCAGCGCCGCCACGCGCTCAAGGGAGTGGCGGCACTCTGTTTGGGCGGAGGCAACTCCGTCGCCTTGGCGGTAGAGCGCTAGACCATTTTCCCTGAAGGTGTAAGCAAGGGGAACGACTCCTGTGGGCGTTTTCCTCAATGAAAACGCCACTGAACGCCCGCTTCCGTACACCCATCATCAGGGAAAATGGTCTAAGCGGCGCGCTGCGTCATGCGGCGCTTCAACGAATAGTAAAGCGTTCCCACGACAAAC
>JAKART010000406.1 GCA_021819255.1 Acidobacteriota bacterium | reverse complement strand
TGCAAGGCGCGCCGGGGCGTGGGCCGCGGCCGGCTCTCAGCCGACGGCCGCAAGTAGCGATACAACGTGGCCCGCGGCAGGGCCGAGGCTCGGCAGGCTGCTGCCTGGCCCACGTCTTTACCCAGATCCAGGGCGGCGTTCATCAGTTCTCCTCGTCGATCTGGATGTTGGGAATTGGGTTGCCCAACAGCGCAGCCACTTTTTTTTGAACCTCGATGATCAGCTCGGCCTGCTTGAGCTTTTTGGTCAGGCGGGCGTTGGCGGCCTGCAGCGTGCGAATCTCCTTGGTCAGCGGGCTGATGGTGGCCTTGGGGCCGCGCTTTTTGGGCGTGAGCGCATCGCGCTCGCCCTGCGCGCGCTGTCGCTTCCATGTGGTCAGGTGCGATGAGTAAAGGCCCTCGCGGCGCAATAAGGCGCCGACGGCGCCGCTGTCCTGAGCGGCAGCGACCTGGTCAAGGATGGCGCGTTTGTACTGGGCCCTGAAGCGCCGCCGCACGGGCCGGGCGGTTACCTCCGGGTTGGGCAGCGCCGCCGGAGGGGGCAGGAGCGCGGCACCCGGGGCGTTGGCGGCTTCTCCGCTACGCTCCGAAGCCGCCAACGCCCCGAAGGGAAAACCATGCTGGGAGGGAGGCACGGTGTGTTCCACGATGAGATTTCCTTCTCCGCCCTACAGTAATTGTCGAGGGGGCACTTGTCTCACCATTATTGGCACAGAGGGTGGAGGGATGGGCAAGACAGTTGTGAGTTCGTATCTGACGGATGTGTCGGATGAGGAGTGGGCGTTTGTGTTGCCGTATCTGTTGTTGAGCCGGGAAGACAACCGGAGTCGTCAGCACAGCCTTCGGGCGTTGTTCAACGGGGTGCGGTACATCGTAAAGACCGGCAACCAGTGGCGTTTGATGCCGCACGATCTTCCTCCCTGGCAAGCTGTGTATCAGCAGATGCGGCGTTGGATGGCGGCGGGATGCTTCGAGCTTCTGGTGGAGGATGTGCAATCGTTGTTGCGGGAGTTTGCCGGACGCAAGCCTCAGCCGACGGCCATCTGCATCGACAGCCGCACGTTCCAATCCACGCCGGAATCCGGCGCACGGGCTGGTTACGATGGAGCCACGCGACGCAAGGGATCGAAGGTGCATATCGCGGTCGACACGCTTGGACACTTGCTGGCGCTGACGGTCACGCCGGCCGACCAGGGAGATCGCGAACAGGTAGCAGCCTTGGCCGAAGAGGTGCAGCAGGTGACCGGCGATACCGTCGAGTTGGCCTACGTGGACCAGGGCTATACCGGTGCGAATGCAGCCGGCTGTCGTCGCTACAGGGAGGATGGCTCGCCGAGGAGTTCGGCGAGATTGGGTCGCAGCAGCCGCAGCAACTCAAGCAGTGATTGACGGCGCTGCCTCTCGGAGCCGTCGCTGCCCTTTGAAAAGTAGGCGTCGATCCGGGCCAGGGCAGCCCGCGTCGCGCTTGCGTTCTCCGTGGTCGCCTGAACGGCCGCGGCGACACAGCTCGTCTTCCAGTTGCTCTGTGGAGACCCAGGCGGCTGGATGGCTGGATTTGGCCTGCGTCCGAAGGGCGTTGCCGGCTCCGGCAGTTTCCTGGAGGCCGGGAAGGTGAAGCCCCCGATCTCGAAGGAGCTGGCGGCCATCTGCTTTCTCGCGTCAAGAAGCTGCCGGACAGCACGGCTGCCACAGGCCTGCGCATAGCCCTCGGGCGCGGTCCAGATGTCCTGGCACAGAAACACAGGCCAGCTCTGGTGGCGCAGCAGATCGGCGCCCACCAGGGCGGAAGTGGCTCGGCGCACCTGCTCCAGCCAGGGGCCGCCCCTGCCGAGGCCACGGACGAAGGTCTCCTCGGCCGCGGCGGGTACGTTGAAAAGTGTGACGAAGTAGAGCGTGTTTCATAAATAGGTTCGGCCTCAAGCTGGAGACTTCTGCTTGATGCGGTTGTTTTGATGAACTTCTTGCATGAGCAAGAAGCGGTTTGAGTTGCTGAGTGATGCACAGTGGGAACGGATCGAGCCGCTGCTGCCAGAGCCGAAGCGGCGCAAGGACAGGCGGGGCCGTCCGTGGGCCTCCAATCGGGCTTGTCTGGAGGGCATCCTGTGGGTGTTGCAGACCGGTGCAGCGTGGCGATTTCTGCCCGCAAAGTATCCCTCTCCGGCGACCTGCTGGCGGCGGTTGAAGCAGTGGGAACAGCAGAATGTGTGGCTCGACGCATGGCGAGCGCTGCTGGGCGCGCTGGATGGGGAAGGATTGCTGAAGTGGGAAGAGACGTTTCTGGACGGCAGCTTCGCTCCGGCGAAAAAGGGCGCTCCGCAGTCGGTAAAACCAAGCGTGGCAAGGGCACGAAGTGGATGGTACTGGTCGACGGTGGCGGTCTTCCGCTGGGAGTTCGGCTGGAAAGTGCCTCTCCGGCAGAAGTTACGCTTGCGGAAGCCACGCTCGCCGAGGTCAAAGTCCCCCGCGCCAAAGGACGGCCGCGAACGAAGCCGGAAAGGGTGATTGCCGACCGCGCCTACGACTCTGATCCATTGCGCAAACGGCTCAAGAAGCGCGGCATCGATCTTATCGTGCCCTACCGCCAAAACAACAAGCTGCGAAAGCACGAAGATGGCCGCAAGCTGAGGCGATACAAACGTCGCTGGATCGTCGAACGCACTAACGCTTGGCTCGGTCAGTTTCGCAGACTGCTGGTCCGACATGAGCATCTCCTTGCCACCTACCGCGCCTTCTTCTTTCTCGCTTGCCCCTGGATCACGCTGCGCAGGTGTTTATGAAACACGCTCTAGAACATCGAACTTACAGACCATCTCTTCTGGCCGTGCAATGTCGATCAAATGACGATGAGATTATAGGTTAGCCGAGTCGGTGGCTTTGGGAAATCTGTATGGGGGACCCTATCCGAGTCTCAAATAACGATGAGAACTGCCCCCCGCCTGCCTGAACCCCCGCCTGCCTGACCCCCGCCTGCCTGAACTTGCGTTCTTTAGTGACGCAGAGTAGATTCGAGCTACAGGGATCCTGTTCCTACTCCAGCAGAGCAGTTCGGAGAACAATTGTGTTTAACGACAGACCTCCTTGCGATACGCAAGCTAATCATAGCGCG
>JAKART010000405.1 GCA_021819255.1 Acidobacteriota bacterium | reverse complement strand
CTGGTGCGCCCGAGAAGATTCGAACTTCTGACCTACAGCTTGGGAGGCTGCTGGGCGAGCATCCTGCGAGCCCACATCTCGAAAGGCCAAAGAACGAGATGTGGGGCACCCAAATTTGAAGAAGGTGACGAAGGGTGGAACGAGGAAAGGCTGGTGCGCCCGAGAAGATTCGAACTTCTGACCTACAGCTTCGGAGGCTGCCGCTCTATCCAGCTGAGCTACGGGCGCACACCCTTAGCCTAGCAGAAACCCGTCCAGAGCCGGTGGGCCGCGCTCCAAATCCTCGTTTCTGAGGTAGCATAGGAGCCATGAAAATTCCTGCTCGTTTGGCTACGCTTAGCTTAGTCTTTTCCCTTGCCGCCAGTTTCACCGCCTTTGGCCAAATGAGTGGTCCCATGAGCGCGACCAGCGCTGCTCAAAATGAGAAGCTCCTCAGCCCCCCCGCCATGACGTCCGTCTCGCTTGGCGGGACCCACATCACCATCCACTACGGCTCGCCTGCCATGCGCGGCCGGGTCATCATGGGTGGTCTGGTGCCCTACGGCCAGGTCTGGCGGACCGGAGCCAACAAGGCGACCAGCTTTGTGACGACTGGCGACCTGAAGATCGGCACGCTGCACGTGCCTGCCGGGAGTTACACGCTGTTCACGTTGCCGCAGGCGCCGGGTACTCCCTGGCAGTTGATCCTCAGCAAGAAGACCGGCGAGTGGGGCATTCCTTATCCCAGCGGCGACGACCTGGGGCGCACTCCGATGCACGGAGCCAAGCTGCCCAAGACCCAGCAGTCCTTGACCATCAGCTTCGAACACACCACCCGGCACTCTACGGAGCTGCACGTCCGCTGGGAGAATACGGATGAGTCTGTCTTGATTGAAGCAGCGAAGTAGAACAGAACAAAAGACGCGATGGCCGCCCGGCCCGGCTCAGCGCTCCCGCTGGGCGCGCCTCTCTTCCGCCTCGGTGTTGAGCTTCTCCAGCGCCGAGGCTACCAGCTCCTTGGCGCCGCCGATGCCCGCCATGATCGCCTGCAGATCCATCTTCGGTAGAGCCGGGTTGCGCTCGCTGGCGCAGTAGACGCCGTGCTGGCCCACCAGCACCATGGCATCGGTGAGTACATCCAGGGCGACGCTCAATCGCCCCCGCGCCTCGCCACGCATGAACTCTTCGCGCGCAAGCTCCTCGGAGCGCGCGTAAAAGACGTCCCCATGCCGGTAGAAGGGGGAGTGCCGAGCCGGCTCCAGCTCCGGATTTCGGTTGTCCTCGGCCAAGATGGCTCCTTTGTCCAACAGATAAATGGATGAATGGAGGGGGGACGGCCAGGGACCGGCTCCCCCTCCAGGCAGGTTGATCGCTTCGGCAGCGGCGCTGCCTGCTGCCGGGCGCGTCGCCGGGATCGGTTACCCGGCCGCCGGGCCCTTCCAGCGCAGCACCGGCTTGCGCGCTGCGGAGGTCTCATCCAGACGGTTCATCCGCGTGGTATGGGGCGCGGTGCGCACCAGTTCCGGGTTTTCTTCTGCTTCGCGCGCAATCTGCCGCAGCGCGTCGATCAACAGATCCAGCTCCTCGCGGCTCTCGCTCTCGGTCGGCTCGATCATCATGGCCCCGGGAACCACCAGGGGAAAACTGACCGTGTAGGCGTGGAAGCCGTAGTCGATCAGCCGCTTGCCCATGTCTCCGGTCTTGACGCCGGGCCGGCCGTCCTTGCGCTGGGACTGCAACCGGTCGCTGAAGACCACCTCATGCAGAGAGGGCGACTTGTAGGGCAGATCGAAGACTCCCTCCAGTTTGGCCCGGATGTAGTTGGCGTTGAGCACGGCATCCTCGGTGGTCTGGCGCAGGCCGTCCGGTCCGTTGGCCAAAATGTAGGCCAGCGCGCGGACAAACATGCCGAAGTTGCCGTACCAGGCGCGCACCCTGCCAATGCTCTGCGGCCGGTTGTCGGCCAGGCTGAGCGAGCCGTCGGGAAGGCTTTGAATCGTCGGCACGGGGAGAAACGGTTCGAGGATCTGCTTGCAGGCCACCGGCCCCGAGCCCGGTCCGCCGCCGCCGTGGGGCGTGGAGAAGGTCTTGTGCAGGTTCAGGTGCATCACGTCCACGCCGAAGTCTCCCGGCCGGGTCTTGCCCACCAGCGCATTCATATTGGCGCCGTCCATGTAGAGCAGAGCGCCCTTGGCGTGCAGGATGTCCGCGATCTTGTGGATCTCACTCTCGAAGACCCCGATGGTGGAGGGATTGGTCAACATCATGGCTGCCACGTCCTGGTCCACCATGCGCTCCAGTTCGGCCAGGTCCACCATGCCCAGGGCGTTGGACTTCAGGTTTGCCACCTGATAGCCGCAGATCGCCGCTGTGGCCGGGTTGGTGCCGTGCGCGGAGTCTGGAATGATGATCTTCTTGCGCGCGTCGCCCCTGGACTCCTGATAGGCGCGGACCAGCAACATCCCGGTGAGCTCTCCCTGCGCTCCGGCCGCCGGCTGCAGCGTGATCGCCTCCATGCCGGTGATCTCCAGCAGGCAATCGCTGAGCAGCTTCATGATTCCCAGCGCGCCTTGGCTGAGCGACTCGGGCTGGTAAGGATGCGCCTCCGCGAGACCCTCCAGTCTGGCCACCGCTTCATTGATGCGCGGGTTGTACTTCATGGTGCAGCTCCCCAGCGGATACATCCCCAGATCGATGGCGTAGTTCCAGGTGGAGAGCCGGGTGAAGTGACGGATGATCTCAATCTCACTCAGCTCCGGCATCACGCCCAGGCCGTCGCTGCGCAGGGCGTCTCCCAGCAGCGCAGAGGCGTCCACCGCCGGGACATCCAACTGCGCCAGACGATACGCCTTCTTGCCCGGAGAAGAGTTTTCAAAGATCAGATTCTCCTTCTGATTGACGTGTGTTGTGGCCTTCTTTGGCGTCCCCACAAACCCTTCTGACATTCCTGCCTCTCTTCCAAATCCAATTTGCACTCCCCGGGCCATGCCGGCGCTTTGGGGAGGGTCTGGTTGCGGCGTTCCAGGTTCACTGCCCGCTGCCCGGCGCTGGACCATTTTCCCTGAAGGTGTAAGCAAGGGGAACGACTCCTGCGGGCGTTTTCCTCAATGAAAACGCCACGGAACGCCCGAGA
>JAKART010000404.1 GCA_021819255.1 Acidobacteriota bacterium | reverse complement strand
CATCCTGGAGCCCAGCGCAGGTACTTTGCGGGTGAATGGCTTTGACCCGGTCTCACAGCGGAAGCAGGCGCGCCGCTCCTTCGGAATCGTCTTTCAGGATCCGAGTCTGGATGAAGAGCTGACCGCCCAGGAGAACCTGGACCTGCATGGAGCGCTCTACGGCGTCTCGCGCGGAGAGCGGCTGCAGCGCATGCAGGCGCTGCTGGAGTTGGTGGGGCTCTGGGATCGGCGGAACGAGTTTGTCAAACAATTCTCCGGGGGCATGAAGCGCCGCCTGGAGTTAGCCCGGGCGCTGCTGCACCGGCCGCGCATCCTGTTCCTGGACGAGCCGACGATCGGCCTGGACCCGCAGACTCGCAATCACATCTGGGGCTATATTGCCACGCTCAGCAGGCAGCAGAACGTCACCGTCTTCTTCACGACGCATTACATGGAAGAGGCCGATCGCGTTGCCGGCGAGGTCGCCGTAATCGACCACGGCAGGATCATCGCGCAGGGAACGCCAGCCGCGCTCAAGCAGCAGAACGGAGCGGCTACGCTGGAGGACGCCTTCATCGCCCTGACCGGCCATGATATTCGCGACGAGGAGGCCGGCGCAGCCGATCATATGCGCGTGATGCGCAACGTGTGGAGAGGTGGCCGGCGATGAGAGCGATTCTTGTTCTTTGCATCCGGCAGTTGAAGCGCTATATCCGGTCGCCGGCGCGCATCGTTGGGTCGCTGGGCCAGCCGGTGATCTTCCTTCTGGCGCTGGGCTTTGGCATTGGTTCGGTGTTCCGCAGGGCCGGCTCAGGCAACTACCTGAGCTTTCTGGCTCCGGGAATCATCGTGATGGGCATCATGTTCACGGCGGTGTTCTCCGGAATCGAGATCATCTGGGACCGTCAGTTCGGCTTCCTCAAAGAGACGCTGGTGGCGCCGGTCTCGCGCCTGCAGATCGTGCTGGGACGGGTTCTGGGCGGCGCCATTGTGGCCATTCTGCAGGGCTTTGCCGTCTTTCTGGTGTGTCTGGCCTTTGGCTTCCGGGTTCACCAGATCATGATGGCTCCGCTGGCCGTGCTCTTCATGTTCCTGATCGCCATCCTGTTTACCTCCATTGGCACGGCGATCGGCTCCGTGTTGCAGGATATGCAGGGGTTTCCGCTGGTGATGAACTTTCTGGTGATGCCGCTGTTTTTCTTCTCCGATGCTCTGTTTCCCATCAAAGGTCTGCCCAAGGCTTTGGAGGCAGCCCTGCGCCTGAACCCGGTGACGTACGGGGTGGATGGTCTGCGCGGCGCGCTGATCGGGGTCTCTTCCTTCCATTTTCTGACCGACTTCGCAGTCCTGGCCCTGCTGAGCGCCATCCTGCTGGCCATCGGCAGTTATCTGTTTGCGAAGATTCAGCTATGAGAGCTCGGGCGCGGTAGGCGGGAGTGAGCCCGCGCGCAGCGCAAGCTCTAACCTCTCGGTTTTCGCCTCTCTGCCCCGGTAACGTTGGTCAGACTTCCTCTGGCGATGCACCCGGCGCGGGACCATCGGAAGGTTTCGCCGCCCCGGAGCTTGCACCCGGCTCCTCGCGCGAGCGTTGTTCGCTGGAGGCTGAGGCGTTGCCCGAGACGCCATAAGCTACCGCGGCCGCAATGATTGCAGGAACGATGAAGGCGTGTCCTCCGGTGGTCTCGGCCACAAAGACCACGGCGGCCAGCGGCGTCTTGTAGCCGGCTGACAAAAAGGCGGCCATGCCCACCGCGGCGTAGAGGCCGGAGTTGGTGCTATGCACGATGGACTGCGCAAAGGCTGTTCCCAGAGCTCCACCGGTAAGAAAGAGTGGGACGAACATGGCGCTGACTCCACCCGTGCCCAGCGTGGCGATCGTGGCTCCGAGCTTGAGCGCAGCAAAGGAGAGCAACTCCGCGGTGGCGTGGTGCTGGTTGAGGATCATCCCCACGGCCTCATAGTTCGGGCCCAGCGGCGTCAGGCGGCCGGGGTAGAGCCACAGAAAGGCCAGACCGCACAGGCCGGTCAGCAACCCACCGATCCCCATCTTGACCCAGTGGGGCATAAGGGCGCGCACGGCGAGGTGACGCACGCGGCGAAAGACGATGACGAAGAGCAGGGCCAGCAGGCCAATGAACATCCCGAGCAGCGCGCTCCAGTAGATATCTCTGCGGGTGTAGGAGCCGACGCTATGGAAGCCGAAGAGCGGCTTGGCTCCCAGGAACGCGCTGAGGGTTACGAAGGCCACCACAGAGGCGATGAGCGACGGCGCGAGCGCCTCGTAAGCCAGGTCGTCGAGAAAGGGCATCTCCAGGGCAAAGACGATGCCGGTGAGCGGCGCCCGGAAGACGGCGGACATGCCCGCGGCGGCTCCGCAGATGAGCATGATGCGGCGCTCGCGGTCACTGAGGGGAAAGCGTCGCAGCCTGTTCCAGAGTCCGGAACCGATGGCTCCGCCGCCATAGATGCTGGGACCCTCCAGTGCGGCGCTTCCGCCGGAACCCACCGTGGCGATGGCGGCGGCGATCTTGGGGAAAAAGCTGCGCAGATCCATTCGGCCCCCATGCAGGTGGTAAGCGCGGATCACCTCCTCGGTGGAGTGTTCATTGGGATCGGGAGTCAACTTCTGCATGATCAGGCCGGCCAGCACCGAACCCGACACCAGCCCGGGCACAATGGCCCAGTGGTGGTCCAGATAAGTGCTCAGCACAAGCGGCCACAACCAGTCCAAAAGGACCATCACCAGGCCGGTGATGGCGAGCCCTGTGACTACCCCGACGATGGGCGCCAGCAGTAGACATTTGCGCGGATTGCAGGCTTCAGCGCGAGTGTCGCCTGCACCCGCCGTGAAGAACAGGCGGCGGACCAGACGCTGGAAGGGAACAAGGTGCTGAGACCGGCTGCTCTGGCGAGCGGAATCACCCGAGGCGTTCATGAGGTCCTCCTTCGGCGAGGCTGGGGACTGACCGCGCATCGAGGGGTTGGGGCGGTCGTCTGGCCGGTGGCGTTCCGGGTCTCCAGCGCCTCGGCGCTGGAGACGATCACCGCGCGCACGCGGCCAACCTCTTCGCGGTGCAGGCGGCTGAGACGGAGGAGAATTCCGCGGCCGCGGGGCGTCAGCGAAACCAGCACCT
>JAKART010000403.1 GCA_021819255.1 Acidobacteriota bacterium | reverse complement strand
TTCCGATCTTCTCGCTCGTGAGCTGTTCGCCGATGACCGCTGGGAGGCGCAGATTCTCGTCCCGGCAGGCAGTGGGGTCGATCTCTTCGTTCAGCAATCTTCAGCGCGCCTGCGGGGCGTAAACTCTGATCCAATGGCTGCGAAGCTTCGCGTAGATGACCTGCCCGGCGGTCTCTGAGACCAGTCCAGAGGTCTGTTGAACAGGCATATGGCAATCGATGCAGTTGTTTGCGGATGCCGGCGTTTTCCTCACGACCGCGCACTGCCGAGCCTGGTGGCAGCCGAGGCACTTCGCAGAGTACAAGGCGACCGGCTGCTCCGGGGCGTGGACGTCGTGACAGGTGGAGCAGGTCATCTTCGGAGAAGACAGGTAGCAGCGGCTCATCTGCAAAAGGCCGACCTGGTCTCCGTGAACGTCAGGGACCGTGGCCACCTTGGAGTTGGACATCAGGTAGCGGTTGAGGTCGTCCCCCGGCTGATAGGTGAAGGCAGCTCGAAGCTGCTCCTGGCGACTTCCGTTGTGGCACAGAGCGCACAGGTCGATCTGCCGTTCCCGGGCAAACTTGGTGGGATTCAAGATGTTTTCGGACGCGTTCGCTTTCCTGCGCAAGCTGCCGAGGTGGAGGCGGACATGCGATCTGCCGGGTCCATGGCAGGTCTCGCAGTCAATGCCCAGCACCAGCGTGCTCGGAACATAGCGGTTGGTGAGAAAGTCGGGAGATAGGGGTTGGACGTAGGTGGCGTGGCACTCCAGGCATCTCGGGATGGCCGGCCGGGAGAAGTTGGCGCTCCCATCCTCATAGCCCGGACTGTTTATCCACCTCTGTCCCTTGGTCCAGAAGCTTACAGGGAGTTCAAACAGACGGTCTGCCTTCCAGAACAGGTAGGTCTGGCCGCGACGCCCGCTCCCGATCACCACATCAATGCGTTCGCTGAGCTTGGTGGAAGCGCCCGGCCAGCCAATCACCGCGGTTTCATAAAATCCGGAGCTGCTGCGGTCCATCCGGAATGAGAGTCCGGGTTCATCTTGGGAGGCTTGTTTGATCACGAGCAGGTTGGCTCCCGCGTCGAAATTGCCCAGAATGGAGCGGCTGCTCGGCCACTGGGAAGAGAGACGATGTCCCGTGCGGGCATAGGCTTCCGCTTCCTTCCTGTGGCAGGTGGCACATACCTTGTCGCCCACGTAGCCGTGCCGCTCGAATCCGTCGTTCCGGCTGGAAGAAGCGAGGCCGGGCAGGGCCGGCTCTTGCGCAGCGGATGAAGCGCCCTCCAACATGCCCCCTCCCACCGCGCTGGGCATCACGCACGCGCTGGGCATCACGCAATTGCCGGCGAAAAGCGACAAGCCCATGCAGAGGGGAAGCACGGTTCGGATGCCGATCATGAGGGGCTAGCCCTTCCCTTGTCCACAGCGGCGCTTCAGGGCGCCGGCCGTCGGCGGCACACACACTGCCGAGGTGAACCGAATTCTACTCCATCGGGAGCATGGAGGTTGAGCCGCGCTTCGGATCCGGCGCCAGGATCGGCGAAGCCGTCGGGCTGAGGGCAACCTCGCTCTGGCTCTTCGCAACCTCGCTCTGGCTCTTCGCAACGAAGAGAAGAGCATCGACGGACGCGCTCTGCCAAGGCAGGCCGCCTCTTCCGCAAGAGCCGCAAATACGCCCACTCCGGCAAGGCAAAGCGCCGGCCCGGAAACAGCGCCTGGACCTTGCGCGGAGGCGAATTTTCCGCAGGACTACCTTCCATCCTCTCGCCTTCTCATCTCGGGCTGGAAATCGCGACAGAGCTTCAGGATTCAGGATCAGAAGTGGTTGTGGATCACAACCTGCTGCGCAGGCAACTGCCCTGGCTTGGGCCATACATCTTTGGTCTTTTTGCCGATGGCCACCATGAAAGCAATGACGTGGTCCGCAGGGAGATGAATCAATCTGGCGACCGCGTCGAAGTCAAAACCGTCCATGGGGCAACTGTCCAGGCCAAAGGCGCGAGCGGCCAGCATCAACGTCTGCCCTGCAATGCCGCAGGAGCGCATGGCCTCATCGCGTTGAACCTGTGGCCGGTTGCGATAATACGCATCGATGCCCGCCGTCACCCTCTCGCGGACCTCCTGCGGCGCATCCTTCCAAACCTGCTCCGCATACTTCTCCCAACTGCTGAGATCTGCGCAGAGAATCACCAGCATCGAAGCGTCGGTGACCTGCGCTTGATCCCGTGCCACGGCACGGATTTGTCTGCGCAGCTCCGGATCATCCACGGTCAGGAAGCGCCAATGCTGAAGGTTGAATGCGGTTGGTGCCTGCATGGCCAGATGGAGCAGCTCGCTCCGCTGCTCGCTGCTCAGGGAATATTCCGGGTCAAAACTCTTCACCGCTCGCCGGGTGCGAATCGCTTCATGTACGTGCATACTCTCTCCTGTGTCTCAGATCGGGCTGGAGCGGCACAAAGGCGCCGCAGCGTCCTTCGACATCTCTTTCCGTGTGGAGGGTTTCCCCCAAAGGGGGGCTTGCTGTGGCGTGTTCTTTCAAGAAAACGCCCCTCAAAGCCGCCGCCCGGCGCGGCGCCCGCAGAGAACATGCTCTATCGGGTGACCACCTTTATCGGCCCTTGACGATTGGATGCGCCAAGCTGCTCAAGGTCGCGCGTCGCCTCTGGCGGGCGAGATGGAGGGGCTGCGTCAAACCACGCCCACGGGACGCAATTGTGCAGAGCCTCCCAAATTGCCTGTCTGTTGCTAGGAACAATCACCCGCTCCCAGCATCGGTCCGCGGAGCGTGGCCCTCGGCCGGCGCTCACCCCCTGTGGCACTCTTTTCGGCTCAGTGACTCAGGCGGCAAACCGAATTGCCAGATGAGGGAGCCGCTTCGCCCAATTCAGCCGCTACGCCGGCTCCCGGGAAGCGGCTACCCAGGCAGGGATCCAGGCGAGGCCGCCATGATGCCATGCAGGCGGAGGTTTTCAGAAGGCAGCCGATCGCTTGGTCTGCTCAGACGCCCGTCAAGGATCTTCCCTCCACCACTTTGTACTCCACATAGTTGTACGGCGGCACACTCTGCCCGCCCAGCATGGCCAGCCCGATATGAATCAGGCGTTGCCCATACATGTGGGCCTCATGGGAGATGGAACCGATCA
>JAKART010000402.1 GCA_021819255.1 Acidobacteriota bacterium | reverse complement strand
GATCTCTCCAGCGACCAGACGGTGGAGAGGATACTGAGTTTGGGAGACAAGAGGATTCGGCTGCTTCGGCATGATAGAAACTATGGCGTACTGCGAACCTTTGAAGACGCTCTACGGGCTGCATACGGGAGGATTCTGTTTCTGAGCGATCAGGATGACCTGTGGGACCCGCGCAAGGTGGCGACCATTCTGGAGGCGTTCCGGGCCAACCCGCAGGTGTCGCTGGTGGCGACCGACAACGCCTTGATTGATTCCAACGGCAGCCTGATCTCCAACTCCTACTTTGAAAATCGGGGTCCATTTCGGCAGGGCCTTTGGGCAAACCTCATCCGTAACCGTTATGGGGGCTGCACGATGGCATTTCGGGCCGAGATTCTGGGCGAGGTTCTTCCTCTGCCCCACGGCTACGACGTGTTGCACGATGTCTGGATCGGCGTCAGGAGCTCTTTATCGGGTCGCCGTGCCCTCTACATTCCAGAACCGCTGGTTTTGAACAGGAGGCATGGAGCGACGGCGACCGGCAACGGCCGGCTGAGCGTCGGTCGGCGGCTGCGTCTTCGAGCTCATCTCCTGCTCTCCCTTGCGGCTTTTCAGATACGCAAGGCGCTCATCTGGTCTAATTGATTTATCTGCTTCGAGGTCTGTCCAGCACATGAGGAGAATCCTAATAGTCGCAAATGATTTCCCCTGTCCTCCCACTCACGGCGCTGCGGTGGATATGTGGAACCGCATCCTGATCCTGCGCGAGATGGGGCTCCATGTCGACCTTCTGGCCACCGTGAGGGAAGCGCCTGGCAAAGACGCCGTCGATGCGGTGAAGGAGCGGGTAGGAAGTCTTTGGATGATTCCCCGCCGGACCGGGCTGCGCTCCCTGTTGTCCGTGCACCCTTTCCAGGTGCAGAGCAGGAGCGGCCTCAGAGACGTGGAGATCGCGCAGCCATATGACGCCGTCTTGCTTGAGGCCGAGTATGTGGCCCCGTTTCTCGACAACCCAGCAGCAAAGGGCGCCAAACTTATACTCAGAGTCCATAATGAGCAGGTTGGCTATTTTCGGGATCTCGCGGATGGTGCGGCCAGCTGGCCAAAGAAGCTTTACTATCTCTCCGAGTCGCTCAAGTTTCGCTCGTTCACGCGAAAGATTGTCCAAAGGTGCGATCTTCTCTGGTTTATCTCCGATAGCGAGCGCGAAGATCATGTGCGGCGGTTCCCGCGGGACGCTCGGAAGTCTTTTTTCCTTCCCACGCATGTAAATCCCTCAGATCTGCGTCCGTTTTCTGGAGCGGGCAAGAAGGCGCTGTTCATAGGATCTCTTACGATCTCGCACAACACGGACTCCGTGGAGTGGTACATCGCAAATGTCCATCCTCACCTGAACGATCTACCGGACTATGCCTTTCAAATCGCCGGGCGCACCGCCGGGGGTTCGGTTGCAGGGCTGAGAAGCCTGGTCCAGACGACGGCGGGCGCGGCGCTGGAGGAGGACCCCGAGACTCTAGATGGGCTGTATCATGAGGCCGCAGTATTCGTGAATCCCGTGATCCGCGGCGCGGGGGTCAAGATCAAGGTCGTTCAGGCTATCCAGGCGGGCGTCCCTGTAGTGAGTACTTCTATGGGGATCGAGGGCACCGGATTTCTTGATGGGGTACACGTGCTTGTGGGGGACTCGCCAGGCTCCTTCGCCGACTGCGTGCGAAGGGTGCTCACAGAACCCGGACTGGCGGAGTCGCTGGTGGGCAATGCCCAGGCGTTTGTCCGGGAGCGATACGACATGAAGTCCAATTTGCAGAAGGCGCTTTCCGGGCTGCTAATGGAAGGATGAGGCGAACGTGTTCTTGCGTAGAGCGGAGGCCGGAGAACCGCACGTTTCGATCCCGATTTCGCGGATCAAGAGGCTCGGGGCGGCGTAGCCACTGCGGCTCTTGGAGCCAGTTGTTGAATATTTGGAAACCCACGGAGGAATTTCTACATGCGTAAGGTACTCGTAACAGGCGGCGCCGGATTCGTCGGACGGCACCTCGTTAGGCGGCTCTTGGAGATGGGGGACGAGGTGCACGCGGTCGACAGCCTGGCCCCGCTGACTGGGGGAATCGATCCGACGACCGGCTGGCCAATCTTCGACCCCAGGGAGTTTCCAAACTTCCATTTTTACAAGGAAGACTGCCGGTCGTGGTTCACACGTGTACAGGATACGGATTTCGACTACGCATTTCACTTGGCTGCAATGGTTGGCGGGCGCCTCATGATCGAGAATAACCCTCTGGCGGTAGCCGACGATCTCTCCATTGACTCCGCTTACTGGGGCTGGGCGAAGCAGTCGCGCCCACGGAAGACGGCATGCTTCAGCTCGAGCGCTGCCTATCCAATCAAGCTGCAGCGGGCCGAAGGCTACGTCCTTCTCCAGGAAGATATGATCTCATTCGGTGACGACATCGGTATGCCCGATATGAGCTATGGGTGGGCAAAGCTGACCTGTGAGTATCTAGCGCGGCTTGCGTATCAAAAGCATGGTCTGAAATCTATCTGCTATCGCCCTTTCTCAGGGTACGGTGAGGACCAGGACGATGCATATCCGTTCCCGGGAATCTGTAAGCGGGTTTTAGCCGAACGTGGGGCCGGAGTGCTGAAGGTGTGGGGCAGTGGCCAGCAGATGCGTGACTTCATCCACATTGATGATTGCATTGAGGGGGTCATGACAACAATTGACAAGATCGACGATGGCGGCGCGGTAAACCTGTCAACCGGGATTTTTACAAGTTTTATCGAGTTCGCTACTCTGGCTTCCGAACTGGCCGGCTATCATCCTGAAGTCAAAGGTACGTCTGACAAGCCGGAGGGGGTTTTTGCACGCGGCGGCGATACTGCCAAGCAGAGAGCACTGGGCTTCCAGGCCAGGATTCCGTTTCGCGAGGGTATTGCGCGAGCGCTTGATTACCATTCGCGCCGGCCTTGACCATGCTTCATCGTGGGACGTGGCCGCGGCCGGTTCCCATGGCCGGAGGGGGGCAAAGCCGGCGAAAACGATTTAGAACTTATCCGTAAATAGTGATTGTCCGTCTCCAACAGATCAGAGCGGCGGCAAGGTGGAGTAGCGCCAAGTAGCTGTCTGCGGTTTTCTCAAAACTGACCAGCAGCTTGCGG
>JAKART010000401.1 GCA_021819255.1 Acidobacteriota bacterium | reverse complement strand
ATTCCAACAATTCGCGGACGCAACACCGGTATCTGGGCTCCGATCACTCTCTATCGAACCGGAGCCGTCACGATCGAGGAACCTTTTGTCGACTCAACACTGCCCCTGCCGGACACCTCGCGGGCATCCATTCGAATCGAAGTGAAGCTGCGAAACCATGCGTCCAGGGCTGTACAAGCCACTCTGCGGGCGCGCTTCGGCTCCATCCAGGTTCAGCAGGAGATACACCTTCCGGCGCAGTCCGTCAGCGTAGCCAGCTTCTCGCCTTCGGCTTACCCTGAGATGCTGATCCAGCAACCCAGGCTGTGGTGGCCCACCGGCTATGGCGAGCCTTATCTTTATCCAGTAGAGCTGAACCTTGAAACCGTTGATGGCGCCGTGCTGGACCGCAGGAAATTCGAGTTTGGCATCCGCCAGATGAGTTACAGCGAAGACGGCGGCAGGTTGAAGATCTTCATCAACGGCCGCCGCTTCATCTGCCGCGGTGGCAACTGGGGATTCAGCGAGTCGATGCTGCGCTACCGGGCGCGCGAGTACGAAGCGGCCGTGCGCTATCACCGCGAGATGAACTTCACCATGATCCGCAACTGGGTAGGGCAGGTGGGCGAGGAGGCGTTCTATGAGGCCTGCGACCGCAACGGCATCATGGTGTGGCAGGACTTTTGGCTGGCCAATCCCTGGGATGGACCCAATCCAGACAACGACTCCATGTTCATGGCCAACGCCAGAGACCTCCTCTTGCGCATCCGCAACCATGCCTCGATCGGACTATACTGCGGCCGCAATGAAGGCTACCCACCTCAACCGCTCGATGCGGCGCTGCGCCAGGCGCTGGCAGAGTTGCATCCGGGTATCCATTACATTCCCAGCTCCGCGGACGACGTGGTCAGTGGCCACGGACCTTACCATGCCCTGCCACCGGCGAAGTACTACCAAATTGCTGACCCCCGGCTGCATAGCGAGATCGGCATGCCCAACATTCCGCCGATCGAAAGCGTGCGCCGCATGATGCCCCAGGACGCTTTGTGGCCGCAAGGACTGCAGTGGGGGCTGCATGACTTCTGCCTGCAAGGGGCGCAAGGGGCCGCATCCTTCCGCAGCATCATTGACGTCGGTTATGGCGGCGCCGAGAGCGTGGAGGAATGGGTCTCTCTGGCGCAGTTTGTCAGCTTTGAAGGCTATCGGGCGATGTTTGAGTCACAGAGCCGATATCGCGCCGGGCTGCTGCTGTGGATGAGCCATCCCTGCTGGCCGTCGTTCGTCTGGCAGACCTACGACTACTTCTTCGAGCCCACCGCAGCGTACTTCGGCTGCAAGTTGGCCTCCGAGCCGCTGCATATTCAATGGAACCGTGATCAGGAGACCGTCGAGGTGGTCAACTACAGCGCCGGCGACCGGCGGCGGCTCAAGGCCAGCGTCGAGATTTTGAACCTGGACGGCTCACGCCTGGCGATGAGGGCGATGGCGCTGGAGAGCATGGAAGACAGCACGGTGACCGCAATGGCTCTGGAATATCCGCAAGGGCTCTCTCCGGTCCACTTTCTCCGTCTCAAGCTGATGGATGGCGACGAGGTGATCTCCGCCAACGACTATATGCGCGGTCTGGTCGAAGGCGACTATCGCGCCATCCGCCAGTTGGCCAAAGCACGGGTGACCGCGCAGACAACCACCGAGCGCCATGGGCAAAGGTGGCTGCTGACCACCGTCCTTGAGAACACTTCGTCCTGGCCGTCGCTGATGACGCGGCTGAAAGCGGTACGCGCGCAGAGCGGCGACCGCGTTCTGCCCGCCATTTACAGTGAAAATTACCTTATGCTGATGCCCGGCGAGCGCCGAACCGTGACCACCGAACTGCAACAGGCGGACACTCGGGGCGAAGCCCCGGCTATCGTGCTGGACGGATTCAACCTGGCTTGACGAAGCCGGCGCAGGCGCGCCTGCCACCCCTTCCAGAGGGGCTCGTCAACTCCGCAGCTACACCAACCGCATGGACATCGGCTCGCCAAGGTCGTACCTTCGTCAACATGGCTTGTCCTCTCTTTGCGTGCAGATCCGAATCGCGTCTCCGCAATCGACGGCGATTCACGAATCTCGAAACCCGGAACTCGGTCGCTCTCTCTGAACTCGCTCGCTGGTCTTCCGACCAGGGTCGGATTTGGCAGACGCTTTGACAAGACTCTTTGACAAGAGTTGGAAAGAGGGCCACTTTGCCGTCACTCTTGCCGTCAAAGGAAGAGTGGGCAGATGCGGCGCTGCCGTAACTGCCTCGCCGTAACGGCGTCACAGATTCGCCTGAGCAGGCTGATCCTCAATCGCGGGAAGGATTTTCGATCTTCCTCCAACTACATCATCGGGAGTCCTATGACCATCGTCTTTCGTATCCTTCGACTGATTGCACTCTCACTCTGGACAGGCGGCCTGGTCTTTTTCATCTTCGTGGCCGCAGTGGCCTTTCGCACTCTACCCAACGCGGAGCTCGCGGGGCTCATGGTGCGTGGATCCTTGATCTCGCTGCACCACCTTGGCCTGGCGTGCGGTCTTGTCTATCTGGTCTTTACTCTTCTGCTGGTGGCAACCCAACGGGACACGCACCCGGTGCGGGGGCTTGAACTATTGCTGGCGACCGTCATGCTTGTGATCACGGCGTACTCGCAATACTCGATCATGCCCCAGATGGAGGCATACCGCATCTCGGTGGGAGGCGACATCAGCCAAGCTCCGCCGGAAGCTCCAGCAAGAGTGAACTTTGAGCATCTGCATCGAGTCTCCGTGCGCATGGAGAGCGCGGTCTTGTTGCAGGGCCTGGTGCTTCTCGGGCTGGCCAGCTTCCAAAGGCGCAACGACTACAACCGACTTACGTAGAGAGTGTCGCGCGAAGGTGGCCTGTGATGGAGCAACCCTCCAGGGGTTGGTTCAGAGGTTGCGCCGAAGCAACGAGCGAGGCGCCGCAAAGCGTGGCGCGGCCCAGCCGGGCACGTGGAGGGCCTTGCCTTTGCGGTCGATGGCAACCAGGGGGTCGATGGCCCGGTTGCAACGAACGACGACACAACGCGCCGCGATCAAAACGCAAGAGTTATCCCAGGAATATTTTGGAGGGTATTAAAACACAAAGGGCCGCTGGGGGGTGCCAGCCGGCCCTTT
>JAKART010000400.1:1328-3151 GCA_021819255.1 Acidobacteriota bacterium | reverse complement strand
CGATCTTTACCGCGCTGGAGCGGCGCGCCTCGGATATCCATCTGGAGACCTATGACGACTCTCTGCTGGTGAAGTATCGCATCGACGGCGTGCTGCAGCAGGCGATGGCGCCGATTGCGCGCGAGCACCACCAGACGATTCTGTCCCGCATCAAAGTCATGAGCGAGTTGGACATCGCCGAGCGCCGCGTGCCGCAGGACGGCCGCTTCCGGGTGCGTTACAAAGGGCGGCTGATCGACTTCCGGGTCAGCATCATGCCGACGGTGCATGGAGAGAACGCCGTGCTGCGCGTGCTGGATAAGGAGTCGATGAGCGAGAAGTTCACCAAGCTCTCGCTGGACGTGGTGGGCTTTGCGGAGAAGGATCTGGCCCGCTTTCGGCGCTACATCAAGGAGCCCTATGGGATGGTGCTGGTCACCGGACCCACCGGATCGGGCAAGACCACCACGCTCTACGCCGCGCTCAATGAGATCAAGAGCGAAGAGGACAAGATCATCACCATTGAGGATCCGGTGGAGTATCAGATTCGCGGCATCACGCAGATTCCCGTGAATGAGAAGAAGGGGCTTACCTTTGCCCGCGGGTTGCGCTCGATTCTGCGCCATGATCCGGACAAGATTCTGGTGGGCGAGATCCGCGATGCGGAGACGGCGCAGATCGCGATCAACTCGGCTCTTACCGGGCATCTGGTGTTCACCACGGTTCACGCCAATAACGTCGTGGATGTGCTGGGCCGCTTTCTGAACATGGGGGTTGAGCCGTACAACTTTGTCAGCGCGCTCAACTGCATTCTGGCGCAGCGGCTGGTGCGCCAGGTTTGTGAGTTCTGCGTGCGCGACGTGCATTACTCGGACGACGAACTGGAGCAGAACGGCCTGCGCCCGGAGGAGTGGCGGGATGTAACCTTCAAGGAAGGACCGGGGTGCATCGAGTGTGGAGGAACCGGCTACCGAGGCCGATCGGCGATTCATGAGCTGCTGGAGCTGGACGATCAGATTCGCGAGATGCTGCTGGAGAAGCGGCCGGGCTCGGAGATTCGGAAGGCGGCCAAGGACAGGGGAATGTCCTTTTTGCGGGACTCCGCCCTGGAGCGGGTGCGGATGGGAATTACCACGCTGCGAGAGATTAACAAGGTAACCTTCATTGAGCAGGGCCGCTAGACCATTTTCCCTGATGACGGGTGTACGGAAGCGGGCGTTCAGTGGCGTTTTCATTGGGGAAAACGCCCACAGGAGTCGTTCCCCTTGCTTACACCTTCAGGGAAAATGGTCCAGCCCTCCGGCTGACGGTTGGAATGGGGGAAGGTCGCGGCGGATCGAAGCGGAGGACCTGCCAGGGAGGGAATCGCTCCCCCGGAGCGATCCGGGCGCGGTGTCTGGATCAGGAAACCGAGGCGCGGATCAAACGACCAAACTCTCCCAGAACTGCCATCCCTATCTCTTGCAAGGTACTCTAGTTAGAGCCTGATGAACATTCTTCCCCAAGCTTCTGGAACCCGCCCTCGTCTGGCCTGTGAGATTCTGCCGCAGGGTGTGGTGGCAGGCCGGTCGAGCGCCGCCAATGCGGCGTTGGAGGCGGTGTCCCTGGTGACGTTGGCCCGCGGGGTGGTGGCCCCAGGGCTGAAGCCGGGCAATCTGCAGGATCGAGCGGCTGTCGTGGATGCGATCCGCAGCGCCTTGGAAAAGATTGGAGAACGGGCCAACGCGCGCGATGGCGATCTGACCCTGGTGATTCCGGATGCCGCGGTGCGGGTTTTGCTGCTGGAGTTTGAAGCACTGCCGGCGCGGGCCGCGGAAGCGCTGCCGCTGGTGCGCTTCCGTTTG
>JAKART010000400.1:0-1318 GCA_021819255.1 Acidobacteriota bacterium | reverse complement strand
CGATGCGGATGAAGCCATGGTGAGTTATCAGATGATGAGCTCGAGCAAGGCTGGGGTGCGGGCGCTGGCGGTGGGGATTCCCCGGGATGTTTTGGGCGAGTATGAGGCGGCGGTGCGTGCGGCCGGTTTTGAGCCGGGAGCTGTACTGCCCAGTACCCTGGCCAGTCTGGCTGTGCTGCCGGATACGGAGCCGGCGCTGTTGGTGAACGCCAATCCCCTCGGGGTAACGGCGGCCATTGTTCGCAGCGGCGTGCTTCTGCTGCATCGCAGCGTGGATCTCCAGGAACATGCTGTGCCGGGGCATGCCTTGCCGGAGCATGCCTTGCCGGAGCATGCCGCGTCCGGTGCTTTGCCGCCGGTCCCGGACATCGCTGGCGGCCAGGATACCTCTGGCGGCCAGGATGCCGGTTGGGCCTACCCCGCCTGGAGAGAGGCGTCCGGCGTGGACAAGAGCCCGGAAAGCAGCCCGGCTGGATCTGGACTCGAGCCGGTCCCCTTGGCGGGCGAGATTGCGCAGGCGGTCAGCGTGGCTGCTGCCTACTTTGAGGACACGCTGTCAGCGCCTCCCGCTCAGGTGCTCAGCGCGGGACCACTGGGAGCGGAGCGGCTGAGCGGGATTTTGCGGAGTTCGGGCGTGGTGGAGGAGGGCGGCTGGAAGGTGCGCGAGCTGGTGGAAGAGACAGCGCTGCAGCCGCGGGCGGTCAAGGCGGTCTCCTCGCTTGGCTGGCTGGCGGGAGTGGTGGGGGCGCTGCGCGGCTGATGCGAATTACGGTCAATCTCGCCTCGCGGCCCTATATCGAACTGGGGCCTATCGTTCTGCGCCTGCGGATGCTGATGGCCTTCCTGGCTCTGTTGGCGGTGGCCGGGCTGGCGGCTTCTCATGCGCTGGAGAAGAAGCTGGAGGCGGCGCAGGCGAGACTGAACGCGGTGCATGTCAAGGTGCTGGCAGCGCAGAACGAAAGGCGCTCCAATATTCAGCGGATGCATGAGCCGGCCAACGCCGCCATTCTGACCCGAGCGCACTTTCTGAACGCTCTGTTTCTGCGCAAGAGTTTTTCCTGGACGGCGGTGATGATGGATCTGGAGATGGTGCTGCCGGAGGGCGTGCAGGTGACCTCCATCGAGCCGGAGCCGACCTCCAATGGGGATGTGATGATTCATCTGCGCGTCTCCGGCGACCGGGACCGCGCCGTGCAACTGGTGCGGAATCTGGAGCGGTCGAAGCGGTTTCGGGATCCGCAGTTGACCGGGGAGGCCACCGAGGCGAAGGATCTGAGCCAGCAGGGCAATCGCATGAGCGCAGCCGGTCCGATCGGAA
>JAKART010000399.1 GCA_021819255.1 Acidobacteriota bacterium | reverse complement strand
AGCCGCCATCGCCCGCTCCCAGCGCCGCTAGACCATTTTCCCTGATGATGGGTGTACGGAAGCGGGCGTTCCGCGGCGTTTTCATTGAGGAAAACGCCCACAGGAGCCGTTCCCCTTGCTTACACCTTCAGGGGAAAATGGTCTAGCGCTCTCCTCCAGCCTCGCGAAGGAGCCAGGAAGAGAACCGGCCCAACGGGAGCTCCAGGGTCTGGGGGATGGTGCCATCACCCTGCGCCCAGCGCCTGCTCCAGGTCCATCCAAAGATCTTCGACTGCCTCGATGCCGACACTGAGCCGAAGCAACGTCTCCGGCAGATGCTCCTGTCCATGGTGGAGGGCGCGGCGCTCGATGGTGGACTCGACCGCTCCCAGACTGGTCGCATGCTGAATCAGCTTCAAGCGCCTGCAGACCCCATCCGCATCGGCGGCCACTCCCTTTACGTCAAAGGAGATGACCGTGCCATATCCCTTGAGCTGGCGCCTGGCCGCCGCATGGGTGGGATGGCTCCTGAGCCCGGGATAGCGCACCCAACTCACCCCTGCATGCCGCTCCAGGCGTTCGGCCAGCTCTTCCGCGCTCCGCTGCGCCCGTTCCAGACGCAACGCCAAGGTCCGAACGCCTCGCGTGGCCAGAAACGCCTCCAGCACTCCCGGAGTCGCGCCGGCCAGCACCCGCGTCCGGCGCAGTTCGGCGCAGAGCGACGCATCCCGCGCGATCACGATGCCGCAGAGCAGATCCGAGTGGCCGCCGATGAACTTCGTCGCCGAATGGACCGACGCATCCGCCCCCAGCTCCAGCGGACGCTGGTTCAGAGGCGTCGCGAAGGTGTTGTCCACCCCCAGAATCGCACCCGCTTTGCGCGGCGCGGCGCAGATCGTATCCAGATCCGCAACCTCCAGCAGCGGGTTGGAGGGCGACTCCAGCCAGATCAGATCGGCAACGCCGCACGCCCTCACCCAGCCAGCCGTGTCGGTGACGGCGATCCGCTCGATCCGCCATCCGCGGCGGCTTCGGCCAGCCTCCGCAAGCGACCGGACGCCCTGATAACAGTCCGCGGGGAGGGCCACCAACGCATTCGCCGGGGTTTGATCGAAGATGGCTGCGATCGCTGCCATCCCAGAGGCAAACGAGACCGCCTCGCCCCCCTCCAGCCCACCCACAATCTCCTCCAGAGCCTCCCAGCCAGGCACACCTTCGTTGCGCGCGTAGACCCTGCCCGTGCCCAGAACAAAGTTCGACGCGGGCATCATCGGCACGTTGAGCGGCGCTCCCGCCTGGCGATCCCGTCCCGCGGCGACCAGCCACGAGTCCACCGACAAGGACCCCGCCTGCCTGGTCTCCTCGCCTCCGACTCGCTTCATGCTGTGCCCTTTCCAATCGATTCCGCTCATCCTACGATCCTAAAGCAGTCCCCCTTTCCAGGCTCCTTTTCCATCTTTCCCGCCAAAAGGAGCGTCTCGCCGCGTGGAAATCATCCCCCTTGGGTTAGGAGTATCAGCGGCATTCCTTCCACCCAAAATCCGTTGGCTGCGATGCCACTCGCTCCGTCGGAATGAGATGCTGGAGAAGCCACAATCACAGCAGCGCAGACGGAGATTCATGACTCGTGATGCGAGGCCCCACCGCTTTCTCGGCGCACCTTTGAGCGTCCTGCTTGGCCTCGCACCGCTGGCCGCCGCCGCGCAGGCCCGTCCCAGCCCGAAGGCGGCTTTGACGCCGACACAGAGTTCGGACGCCACCGATTCCATCTCGGGAGACTCCTCATCGATCGCCCTCCTCTGCGTTACCCCGGTTGCCTTAACCCCTCCCATCCCAGGATTCCCTTGCGTCACCCTGGGTTCAGGTCTTCTGGCTGCTACGCAGCAACAGAACACCGGCCCGGAAGTCTCCTCGCCGGCGAAAGCTGTTGCATCCGCATCTCCGCAGGCCCAAGGTGAGTCCCGACCGGACAGCCGGACCGGCGGCAGCAATCCACCTCCCGCTCAGGAGAGCCAACATCAGAGCGCCGCGGAGCAGTTAAAAGAGGAGGAGAAGCAGCGCGTGATGGGCATCGTTCCTACTTTCAATGTCACCTACCGCCAGAACGCCGTTCCTCTCTCCTCGGGTCAGAAGATGGATCTTGCACTGCACTCCACCCTCGACATCTTTACCTTTGCCTCCGCCTTTGCGGAAGCCGGATACTATGAACTGGACAACGATCTGGTTGGCTTTTCCGGGGGAGCCAAGGGCTACTTTGAGCGCTCGGGCGCGGCTTACCTGGACACGGCCGACGGAAGCATCCTGAGCACAGGCGTGCTCCCCATCTTGTTTCGCCAGGATCCACGCTACTTCCGTCTGGGGTACGGCCCGAAATGGCATCGCACCTGGTATGCTCTCGCGTCCAGCTTCATTGCCAAGGGCGACCGCTCCGGCAAATGGGAGCCCAACTACGGCAATCTTCTTGGCAACCTGGCCACGGGGGGAATCTCCAATCTCTACTACCCCCCTGGGAATACCAGCGCTGGGCTCACCATGACCAACTTCGCCATCCAGATCGCTGAAGGCATGGCCGGGGCAGTCTTTGAAGAGTTCTGGCCGGACATCTCCCGCAAGCTCCTGCACCGCGATCCTACCCATGGTCTCGATGCCGGCAGAGAGGCGCAATACGAAGCCGACGAAGGGTTGAAGCAGTCTCAGCAACCTTCCCTGACCCGGTAGCAAGCTGGGCCAAGATCTTGCCGGCCACACTTGCCGCGCGGCCTTTGGCGCTGTGCGTAGACCATTTTCCCTGATGATGGGTGTACGGAAGCGGGCGTTCAGTGGCGTTTTCATTGAGGAAAACGCCCGCAGGAGTCGTTCCCCTTGCTTACGCCTTCAGGGAAAATGGTCTAGCCGCGCAGTACGCATCTGCTTCTCCTGGATTCTCCCGGACGCGACGGCGAAATCGCTGCGCGCGCGGCGCCGCTCGTCCGGCGTCAGGCCGAACAGCACCCGCGCTACCATGGAAGGGTGAAGATCAACCTGCTTAGCCACTCCGCCGCCGATTGGAATACCCCTCTGCTCGTCGTCCTGGCCGCCGACGTCGCCGCTGCGAAAGGTTCTCCAGCGAACCCGATGCTGCTGACCACTCACCCCGCGCTTCAGGCTGCGGCGGCTCCGTGGCTGGCATCCGGCGAGTTCAAAGCT
>JAKART010000398.1 GCA_021819255.1 Acidobacteriota bacterium | reverse complement strand
TTCCGATCAGCCGCGCATAACTCAGCCACGGTGCTCCCGGCCCGCGCCAGCACCAGATCCGCCGCGGCATACTGCTGCGGCATATCGGTCAGGAACGCCTCCACCGTCCAGCGCGACGCATCCGCTCCGCTGGCCGCATAGGCTGCTCTTGCAGGCTCCAACTGCCGGGCGCCGGCTTGATGAACAAGGGTCAGCCCTGGAACCTCCTCCATCAACTGCCTCACGATCAAGGGCATGATCTGGTTGAAGACCAGCGCTCCATTGCTGCCCGCAGTCACCAGCAACCGCGGAGCGTGGTGCTCTGAAACGGTCTCCGCTGGCGGCTGTGCGGCAAAGATCTCCGGCCGCACCGGAACCCCCGTAACCTCTGCGCCGCGAAAGTACGGCGCTGTCTGGGCAAAGCTCACCGCCGCCGCGTTCACATGGCGCCCCAGCCAGCGGTTGGTAAGCCCTGGCACCGCGTTGGGCTCATAGGCCAGGGTAGGAACCCGCAGCAGCAACGCCGCAATCATCGCCGGCCCACTGGCGTAACCGCCTACACCCACCACCACCTGAGGCCGGAACTCCCGCAGCAGTCCAACGCAGCGCAGCACGCCCAGCGGCAGATCCAGCATCGTGCGCAGCCGCGTCACCAGGCTCACATTCTTCCATTGGCCGGAGCGCACCAGTTCCAGCCGAAAGCCGGCCTCCGGCGCCAGCCGCGCCTCCAGCCCGCGCGCCGTGCCTACCAGGCACACCTCAGCTCCATGCCGATCCCGCAGCGCCCGCCCGATCGCCAGCGCGGGCATCACATGCCCGCCCGTGCCTCCCCCGGCAATCATCACTCGCAACGCCTGGTCTCTCACTTGGCTCGCAACCCAATCCTTACAGCTCTGTTCTCCACCAGCGGCAAGCTTCTGGCTCGCCATCTCTGCCAGGGATTCACTCTTGACCCTCTGCCTTCAATCGATCTCGCGGGTCATATTCAACAGCACGCCCATGCAGGCCAGGGTCACAAAGATGCTGGTTCCACCGGAGGAGATCATCGGAAGCGGCAAGCCCTTGGTAGGCAACAAGGCCAGAACCACGCTCATATTGAAGAACGCCTGCACCAGCACGATCGTCGTCAATCCAAAGGCCAGAAATCGTGCAAACGGGTCAGTGGACCGATAAGCCGTCCGCAGTCCGCGGTAGCCCAGAATGCAGAACGCCGTCAGCACGCAGAGAGCGCCAATCAGTCCCAACTCTTCGCAGATGTTGGCGAAGATGAAGTCGGTGTGCGGCTCGGGAAGATAGAACAGCTTCTGCCTTCCCTCCATCAAGCCCAGACCGCGAATCCCTCCCGTCCCAACCGCGATCAGCGATTGCAGGATATGGAACCCCGCCCCGCGCGGATCGGCCTCCGGATGCATGAAGACGAACATACGCTTGGCTCTCCACGCCACATGGAAGAGCATGTAATAGATCACCGGCGAGGCGGCCGCTGCGCCGGCCAGCACCCACTTCACCGGCATCCCGGCCAGAAACAGCATCAGCGTCATCACCGCCGCACAAACCAGGGCCGTCCCCAGATCCGGCTCCTTCAAAATCAGCGCAATGAAGAGCAGTGGGGGAATCACCGCCGGCAGAATTGTCTCCTTTAAATCGTCGATGGCATGAATGCGCGTCTGCAGATACCAGGCCAGAAACAGCACAATCATTGGCTTGGCCAACTCCGAGGGCTCCAGCGTGATGCCAGGAAAGCGTACCCAGCGATGCGCGCCGTTCATACCACCCCAGGCGAAGACGGAGAGC
Organism: Acidobacteriota bacterium; assembly: GCA_021819255.1. Taxonomy (GTDB): domain Bacteria; phylum Acidobacteriota; class Terriglobia; order Terriglobales; family Acidobacteriaceae; genus Granulicella. The sequence continues at coordinate 1,397 of JAKART010000398.1, read as the reverse complement.
AGCAACAACCCAGTGATGCCCATCAGCGCAAAGACCAGCTTGGGGTTGTTGTACTTCTTGTAGTTCACGCGCATCAAGACGAACAGCACAATCATGCCCGCCAGGGCATATCCGGCCTGCTTGCTGACATACGCATACGGCGAGCCCAACGTCGCCTTGGCCAGCACCGCCGAAGCTGAAAAGACAGAAACCAGCCCAAACAGGACCAGCAGCAGCACGATGCCGAACAACCATTTGTCAACGCCGACGCGCTTTGCCATCCGCCTCTACACCCATCCAGCCCCAAACGCTGCGCCCCGCCGTTACGGAATTGCCGCCACCAGTTGCTTGAAGACTTGTCCTCGCTGCTCGTAGTTCTCAAACTGGTCAAAGCTGGCGCAAGCTGGAGCCAGCAGCACCGTATCGCCCGGAGAGGCCGTCTTCTGCGCCAACGCCACTGCTGCTTCCAACGTCCCGGCTCTTTCTATCTTCACCATCCCATCGAGTTGGCGCTCGATCTTTTCCGCGGCTGTACCAATGGTGATTACCGTTTTTACCCGCTCCCGCAACAGCGGCTCCAGGACACGGTAGTCGGAGCCCTTGTCCTTCCCTCCCAGGATCAGGTGAACTCCGCCGGGAAAGGCCTCCAGAGCCTTGATGGTCGCGTCCACATTCGTCGCCTTGGAGTCGTTGTAATACCTCACCCCGGCAATCTCACGCACAAATTCCAGGCGGTGCTCCACAGCTTTGAAATCTCGCACCGCCGCGCGGATCGTCTCACTCCGCACGCCAGCCAGCCGCGCTGCGCACACCGCCGCCAGCACATTCTCCAGGTTGTGCGCGCCGACCAGCGAAATCTCTACTACCGGCATCACCGGCTCGGGGCGGGCTCCTTCGCGCGGCACGTAGACAATCGACTCTCCGTAGACGAACGCTCCTTGTTTGATCGCCCTCCGGCGACTGAACCAATAGACCTGGGCGCCTCGGCCCGGGGGCGCGGTTCGCGCCGCCACCATCTGGGCATGGGCGTCCTCCGCGTTCAGCACCAGAAAATCCTCGGCGCTCTGGAACTCCGTAATCCGCGCCTTGAGCGCCGCATAGTGCGCAAAGGTTCCATGCCGGTCCAGATGGTCCGGCGTGATGTTCAGCACCAGTGCAATGCGCGGCTGGAAGCTCTCCACCGTCTCCAACTGGAAGCTGGAAACCTCTAATGCGCTCCAAGTCTCGGGCGTGCTCTCATCCACCATCGAGGTCACCGGTCTCCCAATGTTCCCGCCCACCAGGGTCGGCCTGCCGGACGCCTTCAGAATCTCCCCGATCAGCGTCGTCGTGGTGGTCTTTCCATTGGATCCAGTCACCGCAACCACCTGGCCCCGCAGGTACTCCGCGCCCAACTCCAACTCGCCGATGATGTGCGC
>JAKART010000397.1 GCA_021819255.1 Acidobacteriota bacterium | reverse complement strand
GTCGTCACCCTTGGCCAACAGGGAGGTAATTCCCACGAAGACGAACGCCGAGTAGTCAAAGCTTTGCTCGGCGGCAACTCCGTACGCCTCCCGAGTGGTCGGCGGCGGCGCTGTCACCCCTGCGCTGACGGCGCGGTAGTTGGGCATCACGCCGAGAATTCGCTTCGGTTGGGGAAGAAGGTTCTCCTGCGCGGTTGGCGTCTGGCCGGCGGCATTCGGCGCAGCCGGAGTCTGCCCGCTCGAACTCTGCCCGGCCAAGCCTTGTGCCTGCGGCGCCTCCGGCAGATCGGCGCTGAGAGCGATCTCCTGCTCCGCATCCGGCCCTGGCTGGCGGGATGTTGAAATCCCGGCGGCTGAAGCTGCCGCCCGGGAATCAGCCACTACGGCGTCCTGCTGTTGCTGGGCGCAGCCTTGAGCCGGCAAGGAGAGCAGAGCCATCGCCATGGAGACCAGCACAGTCCATCGAAAAATCCTCAAACGCATTCACTCCCCTTCGCTGATTCCGTGAGCTTGATCAGCGCTCATTCCGTCCATCCATTGATCCCGATTACTTCATGGGCCGCCGGGATCCGGCTGCTCGCGACCCTGATTTCCATCGCTTCATCACCATCCACAGAGAGCCGAGCCGAGCGCCAAGGAGCGGAGATCGACCCCGCGCCTCGGCATTCGAAGTGCATGACGGCGCTGGGCTCACCCATCGGACCGGGACTTCCGGCAGAGGAGCGATCAAGGCGGCCCTGAGGCGGACCCGAGCGCCCGGCAGAAGGATCTCAACCCAAAGGAAACAGAGCTTTCAGGGATGATGTCTCTCGCATATAGACGACGATTCCGTCTTCCAAGTCGCATTTCTTTGTCAGAACCCAGCGGAAATGCGCCGGATGCCTCAGCCATCCTGTATTGTCGCTGAAATCTCTTGAGCCTCAGCGATCCTGCTCCGCCGTCAGCCCCCAGCCGAAGCCCCTTCTACCGTTCTCTCCTACATGGAAGCCTCCCTGCCGCCCGCACCAGGCTCGTTCGGGTCGGTTCGGAGCGTCTTCGCCCGCAAAGCTTGCAGCAACAACGGGCCTGCCTGGGAGACGCTCCCGGCGCCGAGCGTCAGGATCATCTCGCCGGGCCGCGCATCCCTGGCAAGATGCTCTACAGCCTCAGTGATCGACGGCGCATAGCTCACGCGACCGCTCTTCTTCTTCCCGATCGCCTCCGCCAGCGCCTGGCCCGTGATCCCCTCAATCGGCTGCTCGCTGGCCGCATAGATATCCAAGACCACCACCGAGTCCGCCTCTGCAAACGCAGTCGCGAACTCGGCCATCAGATCCCGCGTCCGGCTGTAACGGTGGGGCTGGAAGAGCACCAGTACGCGCCCATACCCGCACTCTCGCGCAGCCTGCAGCGTGGCGCGAATCTCCGTCGGATGGTGCCCGTAGTCATCAATCACCGTCACCCCACCCTCAACGCCGCGCACCTGGAAGCGCCGGTCCACACCCCGAAACGACGCCAGTCCGGCTGCAATCCTCTCCGGAGCCAGGCCAAGCTGCACGCCGATCGCCACAGCAGCAGTTGCATTCAGGATGTTGTGCCGTCCTGGAACATGCAGCTCAAAGGGTCCCCATACCAGGCCCCGCGCAGTCACCTCAAAGCGCGCGCAGGGCCGGCAGGCTCTGCTGTCTTCATCGCTTGCAACGCCGGAGACTATCTCTATCGGCAAAAGACGCAAGCGAAAATCGGCTTCCGGCGCCGTGCCGTAGGTGTACACCTTTCTCCGCACGCGGGGTAAAACCTCGCGCAGTCTGGAGTCGTCGACGCAGGCGGTCACGGCTCCATAAAAGGGAACCTTGTCCATGAACTCGACAAAACAGTTCTCCACATCGCCCATATCCGCATAGGAGTCCATATGCTCCCGATCCAGATTTGTCACGACGGAGAGGATGGGAGAAAGCTTGAGAAAGCTGCGATCGCTTTCATCGGCCTCGGCCACAAGGTACTGCGACCGGCCCAAACGGGCATTGGATCCCAACGCATCCACTCTTCCGCCCACCACCACGGTTGGGTCCAGTTCTCCGCCGGCCAGCACCGCGGCCACCATCGAGGTCGTGGTCGTCTTCCCGTGCATTCCGGCAATGGCAATTCCATACTTCAACCGCATCAACTCGGCCAGCATCTCCGCTCGCTGAATCACGGGTATCTTCTGCTCCCGCGCCATCAGCACCTCCGGGTTGTCCGGGACGATGGCCGAACTGGTCACCACCACATCACTGCCGGCGGCGTTGCTTGCTGCATGACCCAGAAAAACGGTCGCTCCCAGCCGCTCCAGCCGCTCAGTGACCCCCGAGGAGCGCAGATCCGAGCCGGAAACGGCATAACCCATGGTCAGCAGGATCTCCGCGATCCCACTCATGCCGATCCCGCCAATCCCTATGAAATGGACCCTCTGCGACGGTGCAAACATCGCATGCTCCGGCAACCCTGTTCCCTTCATCTCCTTATTGTCCCACCTCGTCCTCTGCAAGCTGGAGCTACCGTCCTGTCTGACATCAGGCCTTCCGTTCAGGCCATTGGCAGCGCTCCGGGCACAGCCGGTTCCCCGGCCCGGCCTGAAGCCTTCTGATTCCAGTCCAAACTAAGTCATTGAAATATAACAAGATATCTCTTCAGCGCAAACCTGATACGGGCTGCCAAAATCCACCCAGACCCGGGCTTCCTAGGGGCGCTTCAAAGATCATCGGGGCAACCTGCAGCGACCGCAACTTAAATTCAATGATTTGAGTCTAATCGTATCGAGAGCTTGAGCGTGGACCACGCCAGACTTTGAAGCTCCTGTCGATGCTCGCAATCCGGATCAACGGTACTTTGGGGCGGCTGGAAGGGTAAGCGACCATGAAAATCAAAGGCGCAATTCGCAACGTTTTTGCCGCTGTCGCCATGGCAGCGGCGGCCCTGGTGATCCTGCTGCCGGCGACTCCGTCGCAGGCAATGATCTTCATCACCGCCGGCTACGCGCCACCCCCAATTCCTGTCTACGCGCAACCGCCCTGCCCGGGCGATGGCTACCTTTGGACGCCTGGCTACTGGGCCTGGGGCGGAGGAGGCTACTTCTGGGTGCCCGGCGCCTGGGTGATTCCGCCTTATGCCGGAGCCCTGTGGACTCCCGGCTATTGGGGATGGAATGCCGGTTACTATGCCTGGT